>JAOZOG010000003.1 GCA_029933395.1 Sulfurovaceae bacterium
CATACTCACTGAGCAGATGTTTGGCGCTTTGAATGAGAGGATGGTCAGGCTTGAGACTGGGTGTTGTGACTTCTAGTTCACTGGCATCGGGGTCGAAAAGGTGGGAGGGGAGGATCTGGTTTCCCTCTTCATCCGTGAAAGGCTTTGCCGTTCTGTCATCAAAGAAAGTGCAGCCACCACCCAGTGCTTTGGCGATGGCCCGGGTAGTGATGCCGTAGCCGAAAAGGGAAAGCCCTTTTAGTGAAGAGTGAAGAGTGAAGAGTGAAGAGTGTTTGTGTGTTTTACTTTGCAAAACTTTTGTTTTATTTTTCATTGTAGTTTTCTTTTGCTGTTTTTATACTTGAAGCTAAAATCTTTATCAGGCTTTCGGTATCATCTAGCATACTTTCAGCCGCTCTTTTTTCTAGATATTGGCAATCCTTCAAAAGTCTTAACCAGTATTTTGTTTCATTGGCCTCTTTTAGTGAAATCGATAGTTTATTGATAAAATCTAATTTTGATTGGGCATATTTTCCTTCTGCAACAAGTGCCCCTATTGCTGTTCCTGAACGCAATAGCTGCTTACTTAAAATATACTCTTTTTTTTCTTGCTGGAGATGCTTGCTGCATTTTACTATTCGAATTGAAAAATCATAACTTTTATCTTCTAATACACCCATATATCACCCGGCCCTAGTAATAGCTTTTCTAAAAGAAAAGCATACCAAAACTCTTCACTCTTCACTCTTAATTCTTCACTTTGAAGCAGAGCTTCAATCATCGGAACTTAAACGAAACCAACGCCAACACATTACTGATCAGCGCAATCATCCAGAAGCGAACGATGATTTTGTTTTCGGACCATTTTTTGAGTTCGAAGTGGTGGTGGATGGGGGCCATGAGGAAGATGCGTTTGCCCCGGAGTTTGAAGCTGAGTACCTGCAGGATGACAGAGAGGGTTTCGATGACGAAGATGAAACCGATAAGCAGGAGGAGGACTTCGCTTTTGCCGAGGATTGCGAGGTAGGCGATGATGCCGCCGATGGAGAGGCTGCCGGTGTCGCCCATGAAGAGTTCGGCGGGGTAGCAGTTGTACCAGAGGAAGCCGAGCAGACCGCCGGCAAAACTGGCTGCAAGGATCGTCACTTCACCGACCCCTTTGATATTGGGAACGAGAAGGTAGTCACTGATAATGGCATGGCCGGTGACATAGGCGATCATCCCCAGGGAACCCAGGGCGATGACGGAGGGGACAGTGGCGAGCCCATCGAGTCCATCGGTGAGATTGACGGCGTTGCTGGTCGCAAGGAAAAGCAGGAGCCAGAAAGGGATCGCAAAGTAACCCATATCAAAAAGCGGCGTCTTGACGAAGGGGACATAGAGTGTGGTGGGAAAGTCGGAGTAGATCAGGATCCCGGTGACAATGAGGCCTACGACGATCTGCAGCATCAGTTTGCCGCGGGGAGTCAGTCCTTCGAGATTGTCGCGCGAGATGACTTTGCCCAGATCGTCTTTGAGTCCGACCAGGCCGAAGCCGATGATGCTGATCAGGCCCGCGACGATATAGATATTGCCCAGATTGGCAGTGATGAGGATGGCGATCACGATGGCGACTAGAAAGATGGCGCCGCCCATTGTGGGGGTGTGTCGCTTGCCGTCATGGGCGGGAACGTATTTGCTGATAGGCTGATTAGCGTTTTTGGCGAGGGCCCAGGCGATATAGCGAGGGAAGAGATAGAGTGTCAAAGCGAAGGCGATAATAAATCCAAAACCTGCACGAACGGTGATATAGGAAAAGAGATTGATATCAAAAAATTGATATAATGCATACAACATAAAAGAACTGCCTTCGAAATAAATGATGGTGGATATTCTACAATGATTTTGATTAAGTGAGGATGGTAAAAAATGGCGATACAGAAAACATTATTGGTGATAACGGATGGAATCGGATGCAAGCCAAACAGTGTCTGCAATGCATTTAAGGATGCAGATAAGCCAACCTTCGACAAGCTTCTGGCTGAGGCACCCAAAGCGCTGATCCATACTTCCGGACTGAGTGTCGGCCTGCCCGAAGGACAGATGGGCAACTCGGAAGTGGGGCATATGACGATCGGAAGCGGCAGAATCCTCTATCAGGATCTGGTCAAAATCTCTCTGGCACTGGAGGATGGCAGCATCGAAGAGAATGAAGCGCTCAAGAAGACACTCGAGAAGAGTGAAAGAGTCCACCTGATCGGTCTGATGAGTGATGGCGGTGTCCATTCGCATATCGATCATATCATCGGTTTTGCGAAGCTGGCGAAGCGCAGAGGAAAGCGGGTCTTTCTGCATCTGATCACGGATGGCCGTGATGTGAGCCCCACTTCGAGCAAAACCTACCTCAAGCAGATCGAAGCGATCTGTGATGACGATATCTCCATCGCGACGATCGGTGGACGCTTCTATGCAATGGATAGAGATAACCGCTGGGAGAGAGTGGAGCGTGGATATCGTGCGATCGCCGAAGCGGAACCCAAAACCTCTCTGAGTCCGGAAGCGTATGTCGATGCAAGCTATGAAAAGGGTGAGACGGATGAGTTTATCGAGCCGGTCGCTTTCGAAGGGTATGACGGGATGCAGAGTGGCGATGCGGTGATTATGATGAACTTCAGAAGCGACAGGGTACGGGAGATCACGACAGCACTGGGGGATGAGAACTTCTCCGAGTTCGAGAGGAAGTTTATCCCTCTGCACATCGCTACGATGACACAGTATGATGCCAGTTTCCCCTATCCGGTACTCTTCCCCAAAGAGGCTCCGAAGAATACATTGGCTGAAGTGATCAGCAGGGCAGGATTGACACAGCTGCATACTGCAGAGACAGAGAAGTACGCCCATGTGACCTTCTTCTTCAACGGCGGCATAGAAGAGCCCTATCCCGGCGAAAGCAGGGTACTGATTCCCAGCCCCAGTGTCAAAACCTATGACCTGAAACCGGAGATGAGTGCGCCCGAAGTGGGTGAAGCGGTACGTAAAGCGATGGATGAGCATTACGACTTCGTTGTTGTCAACTTCGCCAACGGAGATATGGTAGGGCATACCGGTAATTTCGAGGCGGCAAAAAAAGCGGTACATGCCGTCGATACGGAGCTGGGCAAAATTCTCGAAAAAGCCAAAGAAGATGGCTATGCTGTCATCATCACCTCCGATCACGGTAACTGTGAAGAGATGATGGATGCAGAGGGGAATATCCTGACCAACCATACAGTCGGCGATGTCTGGTGCTATATCCTCGCGGATGGTGTCGATCATGTCAAAGAGGATAAGGGTCTCAACAACGTGGCACCGACGGTCCTGAAGTTGATGGGTCTGCCGATTCCCGAAGAGATGGATGAGCCGCTGATATAGTTGACTAATTGTCTTATATTCAATATGATATAGAAAAATAAAAAAGGTAGTTGCCATGGAGAAGAAAATCAAGCAATCCGTTGCCACCTTACTTGCCCATATTATCAAAATGGACGAGAGGGATGTAGAGAAGGAGGCACCGCTTTTTTGCTCCCTGATGAAGCAGGATTTTGACTGTGACCCCGAAGAGGCGAAAGCTTTTTTGCATCAAGCGATTGTAGAAGACTATGATCTGGATGAACATTTGAATATCATCAATGAAGCGTTGTGCAACGATCAGTTGAGCAAAATGCATATTCTGGAGCAATTCAATCATATTATCTACTCCGACAAATTTACCGATGAGGATTATGAGGAGTTCGAGAGGATCAAGGATAAGCTTTTTACCTGTGATTCGAAGTGATTGTTTGCAGGGCCATTGCAGGGTGGGTTTTCAAACCCACCAATCGAAATATTAAATGATGTGGTGGTGTGATTGAGGAGAATGGTGGGCTTGAAAGCCCACCCTACAGAAACATTATCAATTCAAAAAAGATGAAAGAAAAGGGAATCAAAATGAAATTTACAGGAAAAAATGTACTGGTCACCGGTGCGAGTAGAGGTATCGGGGCAGAGATCGCCAAAGGATTGGCGGCGATGGGGCTCAAAGTCTGGGTCAATTATCGTAGCGGCGAAGCAGAAGCGGCAGCAGTCAAAGAGACGATTGAGGCAACTGGTGGCGAGGCGGAGACGATCGGTTTTGATGTCAGCGATGAGGCTGCTTTTGTCGCTGCAATCAAAGAGATCGTTGGTGCAGATGGAGAGTTAAGCTATCTGGTCAACAATGCCGGTATCACCAACGACAAACTGGCGATGCGGATGAAAGAGGCGGATTTTATGTCGGTGATCGAAGCCAATCTCAAATCGACTTTCATCGGTTGTCGAGAAGCAGTGAAGGTGATGGGCAAAAAGCGTTTCGGTGCCGTGGTCAATATCGCTTCCATCGTAGGAGAAACAGGCAATGCCGGACAGACCAACTACGCCGCAAGCAAAGGCGGTACGATCGCGATGACCAAATCCTTCGCACTGGAGGCGGCACCGAGAAATATCCGCTTCAACACAATCACTCCGGGCTTTATCGCGACTGAGATGACTGATGTGCTCAAAGATGAGGTCAAGGAGGCCTTCATCGCCAAGATTCCGTTGGGCCGATTTGGAGAGCCCAGAGAGGTCGCCGAGGCAGTGGCCTTCCTTCTCTCTGACCACTCCAGCTATATTACAGGTGAGACGCTGAGAGTCAACGGCGGGATGCTGATGTAATTTTGGCCGGGGGTGGTGATGAGCTTTTTGGGTTCAGGATAGCAATCCAGCCGTAGCGTGGGCATTCCTGCCCACGAATCAACGATGCACTTCTGTCGTGGGCAGGAATGCCCACGCTACATATGGCAAGGGCGGAGAGTATGTAATATTTTGGAAAAGGGGAGGTGTCAATGTCTGCGACTATTTTGTTGCTTGAAGATGACAGACTTTTCAACGAAACACTTCAGGATTTCCTCGAGGAGGAGGGATATGGGCTGCACTATGCACTCGACCCCTATACTGCCCTCGATCTGACCTATGAGCATAAATTCGACCTCTATCTCTTTGATGTCAATCTCCCCTATGAGAGTGGTTTCGACCTGCTCAGGAAACTCCGGGAGAGTGGTGATACGACACCAACGATTTTTATCACTTCACGCAGCGACAAAGATTCTCTGCGCGAGGGTTTCGTGACGGGGGCGGATGACTATCTGAAAAAGCCTGTCGATCTCGATGAGCTGCTTTTGCGTATCGATGCGGTACTCAGACGACAGGTGCGCAGCGAGCATATTCCGATAGGCCACTACAAGCTCGACAGTAAAAAGAAAAAACTCTACCTGAACGAAAGTGAGATAGAGATGCCTGCCAAAGTGATCGACCTTCTGCACCTTCTCATCTCCTCCCAGGGGGAGATCGTCTCCTCGGATGAGATCAAAGATCGTCTCTGGCCCGCCAGCCAGGAGGCCAGCGAGGGGTCGATCCGTGTCTATATCGCCAAGCTCAAAAAATATTTTCCAGATGCAATAGAGAACATCCGTGGTGTCGGGTATCGCTTTGTGCTGCCCCGACAGGAGCTTTAGATGCCAAAAGCAGGCCGCCGACATACCATCAGCCTGCTCTATGCAGCACTTGTTTATTTTCTGAGTGTTGTGCTGCTTCTGGCACTGCTCTACTGGTTTCTTCTGCTCAATGGATTTGACAAGGCGGATTTTTTGCTGGGAGCGGGAGCTGTGGCGGTTTTGGCGATGATCCTGGGGTATATCCTCTCTGGCGATATCCTGGCGCCCAAGCAGGAGATGGACGCGAGGTTTCTGCATCTGAGCAAAGAGATTCTGCACGAACTCAATCTGCCTCTGGCAACGATCGAAGCCAACAGTAAAATGCTGAAAAAAGCACATAGTGATGAGAAAACACAGAAGCGGCTGAAACGTATCGATGCGGCTTCTGTACGGCTAAAGCGGCTCTATGATGAGCTGGTCTATACGATCAACAAAGAGATCTACAATGTAGAAAAAGAGCACTTCTCTCTCTTGGCGCTGATCGAAGAGCGGGTCGAGGCGATGAAGGAGCTTGGCCGCAATCCTTTTCATCTCGAAGTTTCAGACCGCACCCTTTTTGCCGACAGAATCGGTTTTGAGCAGATGGTCGACAACCTGCTCAGCAATGCGATGAAGTATAGCAGCAGGGAGGCACCGATCAGGATCGCTACCGAGGGAAACAAGCTGGTGATAGAGGATCAGGGCATCGGGATGAGCGAGAGTGAGCTGGTGCAGATTTTTGAACGCTACTATCAGTCCGACAGTAAGCAAAAAGGGGAGGGGATCGGTCTGGCACTCGTCAAAGCGTATTGTGATGAAGCGAAAATAGGGATCGCGATCTTGTCGAAGCCGGGAGAGGGGACGACCGTAAAATTGGATTTAACACAGTGTATTGCTGCCTGAAAACCGGCCTTAACGGTGAATTAACATTCATTTGTTACACTGCTTCGTCCCAAAATAGACTTGCCTTCTACAGGGTTGCAGCGTTTTCCCCTCCTGATTGTGAGCGATGGTTTTGGGATAGACTCTATGGGATGAGTGCATGAGCCGATTGTCGGAACAAACAAAACGGGATATACTCTCTTTTTCTATCACGTTGTCACTCTATCTTGGCCTCTTTTTCCTGTGGATATACGCTTTTCAAACACTCACACCCTCTTTGGTACAGCCCAATGTCAATACAGTCACACTGAATCTCGATGACTTCACAAAAGAGACCCCGGAAGATATACCCATCGAGGAGAAGCAGGAAGAGACCGCAGATGAGCCGGAACCTGTCGAGCAGGAGGAAATGCAGAAGGAGGAGCCTGAGAAGAAAGAGCCAATCGAGGTACCGCAACCCGAGGAGCCGCCGACCCCCAAAGAGCCCGAACCGGAACCCATAGTCGAAGCCCCGCCACCTCAGCCTCTCAGCGAAAAACCCAAAGCGCAGGTCGTCGAAAAACCAAAGATCAAAAAACGCATGCCTAAAAAAGTCGCCAAAAAAAAGAGGCACACCAAAAAGAAGAAAAAAAGTGTCAAACGTCGCAGTTCCAGTGCCCCCAGAAAAGCGAGACGAAGCGGCGGTGTCGGCAGCAGCCGTTTTGTTGCCAGGCTCAAAGCCAAAATCAATGCGCACAAGAGTTATCCCCGTATCGCACGAAAAAGAGGGATGCAGGGCAGTGTCAGGGTGAAGTTTCGCATCTCTTCGACAGGCAAACTCTCAGGACTCAGTGTATCGGGACCCCGAATCTTCCTCAACTCTGCCAGACAGGCAGTGAAGAGCGCTTTTCCTCTCTCCACGAGGGGGGCTTCTCTGCCTATGACAGTCAATCTGACACTGAATTACCACTTAAAAAAATAAAATATACTGCTTAACACCAATTTAACAAATATTTATCATAATTTTTCCACATCATTATAAAACAAGGAAGTCAAGATGAAACATGCACTCTATCTATCCGTCGTTTGCGCTTCAGCTCTCTTCGCTGCCGAGGCAGAGCTGGGTACGATTGACGTAGAGGCCAAATTCGATACGGAAGTGATCAGGGATGTCAGCGGGGAAGATATCAAATCTGCAGATGTGGCTGATGCCCTGATGAAGCAATCCCCCAGTGTCTCGCTGGTGAGACGAAGTGGAATTGCCAACGATATTATCGTCAGAGGACAGAAGAAGGACAATATCAATGTCACGATCGACGGTGCCAAAGTCTGTGGTGCCTGCCCCAACCGTATGGATCCGCCGATATCACATGTGCTGACAAACAATATCGACTATATTGCGATCGAAGATGGCCCGTTCGATGTCGAAAGCTTCGGTGCGCTCAGTGCGGACGTCAAGGTGCAGACGCGCAAGCCGACCAAAGCGTTTTCGGGTGACGTAGGCCTCAACTTTGGAAGCTGGGATTACAAGAAAGCGTCTGCAATGGCCAGCGGCGGTTTCGACACAGTAAGGTTCCTGGTCAGTGTGTCCGGTGAACGGGGCGGGCAGTATGAAGATGGAGACGGCAACAATTTTTATCAGCAGGTCAACAACTATATCGCTGCCAACCTCAATGGAGATCCTGAGCATGACAAAAAACTCAAGGCGCAGGCCTATAAGCCGCAGTACAGTGATATGGATGCCTTCACCAAAAAGACCGCGATGGCAAAAATGTTTTGGGATATCACGGATGCACAGCAGCTCAGGCTGAGCTACACAGGCAACAGAAGTGACGATGTACTCTATCCCAGTACGCCCATGGACGCACTCTACGATGACTCCAATATCTACAATGCAGAGTACAGTGCCAAAGATCTGGGCCGATACTCAAAGCAGCTGGATATCCAGATCTACAAGTCGGATGTTGACCACCCTATGTCCAATATCTACAGAAAAGCATCCAATAAAAAATTGATGAAAAACTGGCTGACGACGGATATGAGAGGTGCGACGATCAAAAACCGTTTCGATGCAGACAATCATGAAATCACAGTGGGGATTGATTCCAGTCTGAGAAACTGGGACGGTGCCTATTTCGGGGCCGATGATGTTTATCTGGGTATCAGTATCCCCGATGTCGATACCCGTAATATCGCTTTTTTTGCTGAAGACAAAATCACGCTTGACAAATTTGTCATAGATCTGGGGCTTCGCTATGATGATACCTCTATCACTCCGGCCGGCACGCTTCGGGAAAATGATTATAATGCCCTGAATGGCCATATCGTAGGCACCTGGCACCAAGATGAGGATACAAAGATCTATTTGGGTATCGGCCGATCCTCCAGGGTGCCGGATGCAAAGGAACTCTATTTTCAAAAAGCAGGAAAAGTACTTGGCACACCGGATCTGGATCTTGTGACCAATACGGAAATCGATCTTGGAGCCAAAAAGCAGTTTGAAAATGCTACCTTGGAAGCCAAACTCTTTTACAGTATGCTGGGGAATTTTATCTTCTACAATGCTGACAGAATGGTGAATCGTTTTGAAAACATGGATGCAACGATTTATGGCTTTGAGTTGAGTGGTACCTATGTGGCGACAGATTCTATCTATTTTGATTATGGAATTGCTTATCAAAGAGGCGAAAAGGATAATCCTTTGAGTGGGCAGGCCGGAACCAATATGCCGGAAATCCCGCCACTGAAGCTGACAGCGGCCGTTAACTACGATTATGATGCTACGGCGAATTTGAGGGCCGAATTTGTTGCTGCGCATCGTTGGGACGACGTCGACTATGAAAATGGCGAGCAGGTGCTTGCGGGCTGGGGAGTCGTCAATCTGAAGGGGACAAAAACATTCTATGATTCTCTCGAATTGACCATTGGTGTCGACAACCTGTTCGACAAGACTTATGCCATATCAAACACCTATCAGGATTTGACACTGATCAGCGGTGGTGTCGGTGAAGTGATGTTGATGAATGAACCGGGCCGCTATATCTATGCCAATTTGAAATATACTTTCTAGCTTCATCTGTCTGCCGGCATTCGTCTTTTGGCCGCTGCAGGCCGGCAGGCCCGGCTGCCTTTTGTGCCCATGTTTTCTATTTTTTCATAGCGATCATCAATAAAATTTATTAAAAATAATCCAGAATATCGCTTTTTATCACAGAAGTGTTAAAGAAGTGTTAACTAATCAACGAATACCGCTGAAATTTGCCTTAAAATTGATGCATATCAAGAAGAACTAAAGCAAAATCGCTTATGCTTAGAATTGGAATAACTTATAAAAAGGAGAAAGTATGCTTAGCTTACACAAAAAGCTCTTCGGCTTGGCGGTTGGTGCCTGTGTCGCGACGACATTTGCATCTGCAGCCAGCGGCGAGCTTGACAAAGTGATGAAAGAGCGTGGCCTGACTCAGGCAGACCTGCTTGCAGCGGCGAAAACATATACGCCGAGTGGGGGGCGTGACAAATATATCATCTTCAGTTCGGGTGGTCAATCCGGACAGATTATGGTGTATGGTGTACCCTCTATGAGACTGCTCAAGTATATCGGTGTCTTTACGCCGGAGCCTTGGCAGGGATGGGGATATGATGACGATACCAAAAAGGTATTGGCGCAGGGTAATATTCGTGGTAAATCTATTACCTGGGGTGACACACACCACCCGGGACTTTCTGAAACAGATGGTAAGTATGACGGTAAATGGCTCGTTATCAATGACAAAGCCAACCCAAGACTTGCTGTGATAGATCTGACAGACTTTGTTACCAAGCAGATCGTCGTCAACCCGGTTTTCAAATCTGATCATGGTGGAGCATTCTTTACGCCTAACTCCGAGTACATTCTCGAAGCGTGCCAGTATGCTGCACCATTCGACAACAACTATCACCCAATCGATGAGTATAAAGAGACTTATCGTGGCGGTGTAACAGTCTGGAAGTTCGACCACGAAAAAGGAAAGATCCTTCCTGAAGAGTCATTTACAATCGAAATGCCTCCTTATATGCAGGATCTTTCCGATGCCGGTAAAGCAGCGAGTAACGGTTGGGGATTTACCAACTCATTCAACTCCGAAATGTACACCGGTGGTATCGAAAAAGGTCTTCCTCCGTTTGAAGCGGGTATGAGCCGTAACGATACCGACTTCCTCCATATGTACAACTGGAAGAAGCTGGCAGAACTGGCAAAAGATGACAAGAATGTCAAAGTTATCAACGGTCACCGTGTCATCCCTATGGATGTAGCCGTCAAAAATGATGCGCTTTTCCTGATTCCTGAGCCAAAATCACCTCACGGGGTAGATGTCTCTCCTGATGGTAAGAAGATCGTTGTTTGCGGTAAACTTGATACCCATGCAACCGTTTACGATTTTGACAAATTGATGAACGCCATCAAGAATAAAGAGTATGCCGGTAAAGATCCCTATGGTATACCTATCCTTGATATGAAGAAAACGATGCACTGCCAGGCAGAGTTGGGCCTGGGGCCACTGCATAACCAGTATGGATCCAATTGGGAAAAAGAGGGTGAGATCTATACCTCTCTCTATGTTGACTCCCAGGTTGTCAAGTGGAACTACCTGACGTGTAAAGTAGAAGATAGACAAAACGTCAACTACAACATCGGTCACCTTTGCGGAATGGAAGGGAAATCGGCAGACCCTCAGGGTGAGTATATCATCGCATTGAATAAGCTGGCGATCGATAGATTTAACGAGATTGGGCCTCTGCATCCGCAGAACCACCAGTTGATCGATATCCGCGGCAAGAAGATGCAGTTGCTTTACGATATGCCGGTACCTCTGGGTGAGCCACACCAGGCAGTCGCGATCAGAGCTGATAAGCTGCATACGCATGTACGCTATAAAATGGGAACAAATGCCTTCACAGGCGAGATTCACGAAGGTAAAACACTGGCAGGTCAGGAGAAGATCGTAAGAAAAGGTAACCATGTCTATATCTATGGAACGGTTGTCCGATCTCACATCAACCCTGAGCGTGTGACAGTGAATAAGGGCGATACGGTAACATTCTATCTCACCAACCTCGAAAGAGCAGAGGATGAGACACACGGATTTACAGTAGATACCTATAATGTCCACACGTCACTGGAGCCGGGCAAAACAGTTGCGGTCACATTCAAGGCAGATCTCGAAGGTGTCTTCCCGTACTACTGTACAGAGTTCTGTTCAGCACTTCACCTGGAGATGATGGGTTACCTGATGGTCAAAGACCCCAACAAGAAGTATGAGAAAGCAGCGAAGCTGAAAATAGCGGCAATGAGTCCTGAGCAGCTCAAAAAAGAGTATGATCAGACAGTAGCGGTCAACGATGCGACAGACAAAGTCATCCAGAGTGTTGTGAAATTCCTCAAAGAGAATCACTATGAGAAGTATCCAACAATCAAGGCACTGGTAGAAGATGCACTGGATCAGTATGGCAAGATCCCTGAGCAGAAGAAGCAGGCGGATGAAGCGGTCAAAGCCGGTGATATGGAGAAAGCGATTCTCTTCGAAAATATGATCTGGCAGTATATGGTTAAGACAGCTGATGTCGGTATCCGTGCGAAAGACCTCCTGGTCAAAAAAGTAGCCAAGCCTATGAGTGATGCTGCCAAGCGTGGTGAAGCGGCTTATCTCGAAGGTGGATGTAACGGATGTCACGTTATTGGAAAAGTATCTTCAGGTCCAGACTTGACAGGTGTTCTCCAGAGACATGAGAATGGTGAGAAGTGGGTAGCCGAGTGGATCATGCATCCAGAAACTATGTATGACAATGACTACATCAAGTCAATGGTCAACTACTTCAACCTCCGTATGCCTAACCAGGGTATGACGGAAGAGCAGACTAAAGATATCATCGAATATCTGAAGTGGATCGACGAAAACGCGAATCTCTTCTAGGATCTGCAAAAATACAGGAGACTCTCCGTCTCCTGTTACCAAATAACCCCTAAACTATAATCAACTCTTATTTTATATATAATTTTAACTTCACTTGATATTTATCAAGCAGCTCTTTATAACTTTGCAGTAGAATGTAAAAGGAAATAAAAATGGGTACAATAACCCATTCATAAAAAGGATCAATAATGAGTTCTTTGGCAAAAGCGAGAATTTTTACACTGTTGGCACTGGGCATACTGCTCTACTGGTTTGTCGTACCGGCAGTTTTGACGCACAATGTCGTTGAAATGGGACGGCAGGGGAAGGGAGACAAGATCTCTGACCTCACTGTAAAAGCTTGGGATTATTATCAAAAGGGACGCTATGTTTCGCCCAATATACCCAAAGAGGATGCCAACAATCTGAAGAAGATGATTGAGGACGATATGGAGCTGAATGTGGTCACTGCGCCACTCTGGTATGTTTCGCTCGAAGCGCCCAACTACCCAAAAGATGCCTTCCCTGAGGGTATTCCTGTCTTTTACCACTTCGACGGCTTCAGTGGAGACGTCCATGAGATGAATACGATCAACCACTATATCGGAATGGACCCTATGGAGAGAGGCGCACCCTATCTGCGTATGTTGGCCCCCTATGCTTTGATCTTCGTAGCCTGGATCTTCGCGATGTTTATGATTTACAACAACAGGTTGTTGAATCTTCTGATGCTGGTACCGATATCTCTGCCTCTGATCTTCGTAGGATTCTACTCCTACTGGCTCTACTGGTTCGGTCACCATATGCATGACTGGGGTGCTTTCAAAATCAAACCATTTACACCGACAGTTTTTGGAGATGGCAAAGTGGCACAATTCACGACCCACTCCTATCCGAGTATCGGCTTTTGGCTCTTGGTGGCGATCAGTGTTTTGAGTATCCTGGCACTGGCAGCCAAGCGAAAATATCAAAAAAGCGAACAAGCAGCCTGAAATGATAGGTAAAATCATAGTTTCCGCAATGGCGATGATACAGATTGTGTCAGCCGGCAACCTTTTGCAGGAAGCTATCGATAAGGCAAAACCGGGATCACGGCTGGAGCTTCCGGCCGGTGTCTACCGCGGCAATATCGTGATCGACAAACCGTTGATCATCGACGGCAAGGATCAGAAAGCTGTGATCGAAGGTGACGGCAAGGGTACGGTGGTCAGGATCAGCAGTTCCGGCGTCACCATCAAGAATCTTACGATCAGGCACAGCGGGGCTCAGCATGAGAGAGTAGATGCGGGTGTCGCGCTGGAGAAAGTGAAACAGTGCACCGTTGAAAACTGTAAGATTATTGATTGCCTCTTTGGTATTGATATGAATGAAGTGAGCAACTCGGAGATCGTTGGAAACTATATCGAGTCCAAACCTTTCGATCTGGGTGTACGGGGTGATGGTGTGCGGCTCTGGTATAGCAATGACAACCACCTCAGTGAAAACCATCTCTATAAATCCCGGGATTTTGTCGTATGGTACTCACATGGAAATCTGATCGAAAAAAATATCGGTGAATATGGCAGATACTCTCTGCACTTTATGTATACCGGTAAGAATTTTGTCAAAAACAATACATACAAGCACAACTCCGTGGGAATTTTCTTTATGTACTCGCGCGATACGATCGCGACGGGCAATCTGGTGCAAAACTCCATGGGGACGACCGGCCTGGGTATTGGACTGAAAGATGCCAGCAATTTTACGATCAAAGACAATACAATCATCTATTGTGCAAGAGGACTCTATGTGGATCGCTCTCCATTTGAGCCTGATACAATCAATCTGATCGAGGGGAATCGTATCATTTACAACAGCGAGGGGGTGCATTTTCACTCTCTGAGTCTGCATAACCGTTTTGTCAACAATATATTCAAGGGGAATATTGAAAGTATTGTCAATGATTCCTATAATACGAAAATTACGGAAAACTACTTTGACGGCAACTATTGGGATGATTATGAAGGATTTGACAGAAACAGTGACGGTACAGGTGATACACCCTATCACTACTATGCCTATGCCGACAAGGTTTGGCTTCTCAATCACAATGTCAAATTCTTTTACGGTTCGCCCGTGATTTCGATCCTCAATTTTCTTGCAAAGCTGGCACCTTTTTCCGAGCCGGTACTGCTCTTGAGCGATAAACATCCAAAAATGCACGAAGGACAGGTCTGATGGAACAGATAGAGAAAAAAAAGAGCCTCAAAGAGGAACAGAAAAGACGAAAGTTCATGAAGCAGGTAGCAGGCCTTGGTGTTCTGGGACTTGCTTCTGCCGGCGGAATATGGGCAGCGAAAGATTTCAAGCCGGATAAGGCGAGACTGCGTCCCCCTGGCGCAGTACCAGAGGATCAATATTTGACAATGTGTATCAAGTGCGGTCAGTGCCTGCAGGTCTGTCCTTACGATTCGATCCTGCTGGAAGATTATGATGGCAAGGCGGGTGTGGGAACGGCCTATATCGCTCCTCTGGAGAGAGGCTGCTACCTCTGTGAAGCCTTTCCATGTGTATTGGCCTGTCCCACGGGCGCATTGGATCATGAGGCCAATGTCATCGAGAAGGTCCATATGGGAATGGCGATCATTGTCAATGAAAGTGCATGTATCGCACTGAAAAATGAAAAAGTGACATCGGAGATGATCGGCAGGATCTATGATCATACCAAGGTGATCACCCCCGAAGAGCGCCAAAGTCGAAAGGTCGAGGTCGACCCCAACGAACCGGAGAAGGTTATATTGCAAAAAGAGCTTTTGCAAAAGCTCAGCAAGCAGGAGGGTAAAGTCTGTACACTTTGTGCAGAGCTGTGTCCTTTCGAGCCTGATCCCACTCTGGCGATCGGTATGATCTCCAAGGATGGTGGGCTCTTCCCTGAGATACGGGAAGCCTGTGTCGGATGCGGTGCCTGTGTAGAGCTCTGCCCGACCAAAGTACTCCAGATTCTTCCTGGGGCCAGTTATGCAGATGTCTATCAGAAAAACAAAGGAGCAGAAAATGCTTAATCGATTATGGTTGCTTCCGGTTGGGGCAGCGCTTGTACTGCTCAGCGGATGTGGTGATGACAAAAAGAAAACAGAAACGGAAACGGCGACAAAAACAGACGCTATTGTCGTAACGGAGGGCGCCGTCAAGGAGCTCAAAGAGACAAAAGGCAAAGAGAACAGCGGCCAATTCTACTACTCTTATAACAAAGAGAAAAATACCAGCGAGTATAACTCTGAGGAGAACAAGGTCAGAACGGAGCTGGATGCCTACCGGGATATCCGTTCCCCTTATGAGCGTGTGCAGATTACTCTGATGGTTCAGCAGCTCAGCCCGGATTATCGGCTGCTATGTTCTGCCTGTCATGACGATTATGCCAATGGCGTGATTGGGCCAGCCTTGCTGGATAAAAATTCGGAGTATATCTTCAAACAGATTATGGCATTCAAGACCGGTGAAAAGAAAAATGCCTTGATGAAAGATCTCGTATCGAGAATCGGTGAAGAGCGACTGAAGGGGATTGCGGTGGAGATCGAGAGATTCAATAGACAAGTTCAAGAAATGAGGAGTAAATAGTGATCAAGCATATTATAGCGGCTGTGGTGACACTGCTGGCAGCATGGGCAATGTTTTTGGTGTATCAGTCAGACAAAGAGGTAAATAAACTCGAAGAGATACAGAAAATGATCAAGAAGACGCAGGTCAAAGTCAATCTGGGCAATACAGAAAGTGTGACTCAAGAGAGTGCAGCGACTGAGAAAGCATCAAGCGAGAGCGTAGAGAAAGAGCAGGCGAAAAAGAAACAAGAGCTTGATGAAAAACTCCAGGCACTCAAAAACAAAGCAGGGAATGTCGCAGCATTCAAAGTCAGTCCGCTCTATAAGCAGAAGTGTGCCTCCTGTCATGGTGTCAATGGTGAGGGAATCATCGGTCCCAAATTGATCGGGGACAGCAGCGAAAAGATCCACCAGGCACTTCTGGAGTTCAAATCAGGCAAAAGAAAGAACTATGTTATGTATGGTCTTTTGAGCAAGATGGACGAGGGGCAACTGAAGGAGCTCTCCGATGAGATCGGTACATTCGAACAGAAGCTGCAGGAGATGCAGAAGTAGCAATGCGGCAGGATCCCGAGGGATCTTCACTCCGGTGTGTGATAAAAGGATAGTGAATGGACAGGTATAATGATAGTATCAGAGCGCTGGTCAACGCCCCTCTGTTGAGTACACTCTATTACAAAAGCAGGGAGGGTAAGTTTCGGCTCACCCTGAGAGCATGGAGATGGTTGATCGTCATTGTGATCAATCTTCTCTTTTTCCTCTCTTTCCATATTGACTTGCAGTTGCTGGAAGGAACATTGAATGGATCGAGGCTTTTTGGTTTTCACCTGATTGACCCCTTTACTGCATTGGAGATTTTCGCTGCTGAGCACCACTTCCATATCAATGTGATTATAGGAAGTGTCACGCTGATTGTATTTTATCTTCTGGTAGGCGGTAAGGCATATTGTGCCTGGGCGTGTCCCTATGGTGTTCTCAGCGAAATCGGTGAACGAATCAATCAAATACTGGTTCGAAAGAAACTGATCAAAGAGCATCGCTTCAACCCCAATGTACGTTTTGTTTTCTGGGGTATCTTTCTGGCTGCAGCCGCAATCGACGGATATCTTGTTTTTGAAGTGATCAACCCAATCGGTTATCTGAGCCGTGCGATCACCTATGGATGGAGTCTCGCTTTTGTCTGGGTATTCGTCGTTCTGGCAATCGAAATATTCTACTCCAGAAGAGCCTGGTGTAAATATATCTGTCCGGTAGGAACCACTTATAATATGCTGGGTTGGGTCAGTGCCACCAAAGTACAGTGGGATATGAACAAGTGTGATCACTGTGGCGCCTGCCTCAGCGCATGCTTTGAAGATCATGTGCTGGAATTTATCAAACCGAAATACGATAAAGAACGTGCCGAAAAGGGTGTCGAGAAGCAGTTGGTCATCAATGGTGACTGTACGCTCTGTGGTCGATGTTTCGATGTCTGCCATACTGACGCCTATAATTACGAGTTCAGATTGAAGGATTTGGTATAGATGCTGGTTGTAGCCAAAAATGTCAGTAAGAAATTTATGGGAAGCTATGTTCTTGACAAAGTGAATATTACGATCAACAGCGGAGACCGCATCGCGATGATGGGGCCCAACGGTGCAGGGAAAACAACGCTGGTGAGGGCAATACTCGGCTTCTATCATATCGACAGCGGTGAGATCTCTGTCAAGGGTTTCGATCCTGTCAAAAAAAGAGTCGAAGTTTTGAAGCATATCAGTTTCATTCCGCAGCTGCCGCCACCGGTAAAATTGAGTCTCGAAGAGCTCCTGGTTTATGTGGAGCGCAGTTCCGGAGTCTCGAGAAAAAAGATTTTTGAAGAGTCTGCCAGGATGGATCTGGATCTGAAGAGTCATATCTCAAAGCCCTTTTTCAAACTTTCGGGCGGGATGAAGCAGAAACTGCTTATCGCTATCGCCCTCTCCAAAAAGAGTGAGCTTCTGATCTTCGATGAGCCGACAGCCAATCTTGACCCCAAGGGGCGGGAAAAATTCTATGAATTGCTGACAGAGATCGACCCGGCCTGCTCGACACTCTTTATTACCCATAGGCTGGATGAGATCGAGGGTCTGGTCAATCGAAAGATCTATATGGATCTCGGGAGTGTGACAGAAGATGAGAAGATTTAGTCCTGCCGGCTTCTCGCCAATTGCTTTTTTTGCGACTATCTTGTTTGCGACACTCTTTTTGCTGAGCTTTTCCGGCTGCGAAAAAAAGCCGATCGGTGCGGTCGACAAGATGCACTGGGACAGGGATATGTGCGAACGCTGCAAAATGGCGATCAGCGATCGCAAATTTGCCGCTCAGATCATCGACCCGAAAAGCGGCAAAGTCTATAAGTTTGACGACATCGGTTGCGCGGTTCTATGGATGGATGAGACAAATATCCCCTGGAGAGATCAGGCGATTATCTGGGTGACCGATGCAAAAACAGGCAAGTGGATCGATGCGAGAAAAGCAAAGTATACCGATGAATCGATTACGCCAATGGCATACGGATTTGCTGCCCATAGTGATGAGACACTTCCGCCGGACAGTCAGGTACTGAATTTTGGGAAAGTTAGCGAAAAGATCAGAGAGATCGAAAAAATAAACAGTGAAAAGCTGAGGTCATATAAGTGAAAAATCTTTTTTTAATTGCGTATCTGGATGTCAAAGAGTCTCTTCGTTCCAAATGGTTCTATGTCTATGCACTTATCTTTGGCGGCCTGATGGCACTCTTTTTTGTTACGGGTGTCTCCGACTCCGTTGTGATGGGTTTTACGGGACTGAGCCGAATGCTTCTGATCTTCATCCAGGTGACGATCATTATCCTGCCGATTTTTATCCTCATCACGACAGTCAAGTCGATCTCCGGTGACAGGGAGAGCAATGTACTTGAGTATATGCTCTCTTTTCCTGTCTCTCTCAAGGATTACTACTGGGGCAAGATGCTGGGACGCTTTTCGACCGTTTTCCTGCCTGTATTTCTGGCACTTTTGATGGGTGTAGTTTTCGGGCTTTTCAGCGGGGGAGAAATGCCGTGGAAAATGGTCTTTCTCTACTCTGCACTCCTTTTCTCGCTCAGTTTTGTCTTTCTGGGTTTGGCTTTTTTCCTCTCGACGATAGTCAAGTCGACAGATGTCGCACTGGGCAGCTCTTTTGTTGTCTGGATCGCTATGCTGGCTTTTATCGACATTGCCCTGATGGGACTGATGCTGCAGAACAGGCTGAGCGATGAGGTAATTATCACTATCGCGATGCTCAACCCTATTGAAGTCTTTCGGATCGGTGCGATCTCCCTCTTCGATCCGGAACTGACAGTGATCGGCCCGGTCGCTTACTATCTGCTGGATACACTGGGAGCCAAACTCCTGATGGTCTACGCGCTGGTCTATCCTATACTTGTAGGCGCTCTTTTTGCTTATTTTGGGTATATTGCTTTTAGAAAAAAAGATCTTTTATAAGGAAATACTATGAAAAAGCTACTATTGGCGCTGTTGCTTTGTGCAGGAACGCTTCCGGCAGGAGAGATCAGCCCTGTCGATCAAAACAGTACGGACCCCGTCTATCAGCTTGCTTTGAAAAAATATCCCAAATGGCTCTGTGAAGCAACACTTGAGAATGGAAAAGTGATGCAGTTTGTTTCGGTCAAATCGATGATGCAGGTCTATTATCATCAGGAGTATTTTATCAAGCACAAATTGATGGAGAGTCCAATCAAGGCACTCTATGTACAGGATTATATGAGTGGAGAGAGGATCGATGCAACAAAGGCAGTCTATCTTTTCGGGAGCAAAATTGTCGGCCCGCATGGGGATGACCTGATCCCTTTCGCTTCGGAAGAGCGCGCAAAACTTTTTATGATGAAAAATGCCGGAACGAAAATTTTACCTTATACGAAGCTGACCAAAGGATTGATTCGCTACCTGGATATGTGAGCCGCGACAAGAAAAAGAGATCTGTGCATCGTTTTAGTCGAGAGGACTGAAGCTATCTATTTGATAAAATTCCAAAAGGATGAATACTATGAAGAGACCGGAACCAATTGATGAAGAGATCATACTCAAAAACAATGTCTATATCGAGAGCGATACCGATACCAAAGGGATCATCACCTACTGTAATGACTATTTCGCCGAAATTTCAGGCTACAGCAAAGAGGAGCTGATCGGGCAGCCGCACAGTATTGTCCGGCATCCCGATATGCCCAGGATACTCTTCAAGATCCTTTGGGATCGCATACAAAGCGGGCAGAACTTCGTTGCCGCAGTCAAAAATCTTGCCAAAGACGGACGATACTATTGGGTTTTTACCGATTTTGAAGTGCTTAAAGATGAAAATGGTGATATTGTCGGATATAAAGCTTCCAGAAAGAAAATCTCAAAACATGTAACGGATGTACTCGATCCTATCTATAGAAAACTGGTCGAGATCGAAAAAGAGGGCGGTATGGAAGCGTCAGAAAAATATTTGACAGAGTTCCTGCACTCCCATGGCAGTGATATCACGGTGGACAATATGCTCGAAGAGATCCATCGGCTATACTAAGCGGGATGTGTCAGAGTTTAGCTCCTCTTTAACATGGATTTAACACTAACTAACGATAATTGAGTTATCAAAAATATAAGGAGAGAAAATGAAAAAAGTTCTATTGGCGCTTCTGGTGCTTGCAGGAATGACGAGTATCGCAAATGCGGAGATGAAGTGTGCACCGGGGAAATGTGCGGCAGGCAAATGTGGTGCTGCAATGAAATCAGGCAATAAGCCTAAAAAAATGACGAAGATGTTTCAGATGGTACCGGCAGACAAGGCGACGATCCTGCAAAAAGGGGATGCCAAAATGTTCTGTCCCGAGTGCGGTATGACACTGCCGATGTTCTACAAGACCAACCACGCGGCAACGGTAGATGGCAAAGTGAAACAGTACTGCTCTATCCATTGTGTTGTGGAGGATATGAAAAAAGGCTCCAAGCTGGAAGATATCAAAGTGGTCGATGTCAAAAGCTTGAAGTTTATCCCGGCTGAAAAAGCTTTTTATGTCGTAGGCAGCAGCAAAAAGGGAACGATGACGATGGTCAGCAAGTATGCGTTTGCCAACAAAGTCGATGCTGAAGCTTTTGCCAAAGAGAATGGGGGCAAGGTGGTTGACTTCAAAGGTGCGTTGAAAGCGGCAGAAGATGATTTTGACAAGGACAGCACCATGATTGCCAAAAAGCAGAAGATGATGGCGCAAAAAGGTGAGATGATGTATGGCAAAATGTGTCAGAAGACAGACAAGAAGTTTGCCACTACAGCAGAGGCAAAAGCCTTTATTGTAGAGAATAAACTCTGCAAAGATTTGAATCCGAAGCAGTTGCAGGCAGTGGGACTCTACCTGAAGAGCAGATAAGAACCTTCGCAGTTGGTGCTTGTTTTGCTCCGCACTTCTGCGGGGTAAAATTTCGGACTATTTGTTGGTGTGGCAATAAAAAAGGATTGATTGAATGAAAAGTGTAGCTTTTTTCGTAATACTCCTGGCTCTGCCGCTTTTTTCCGGGGAGATGAGTGCGGCAAAAATTGTCAAACTTGCCAATAAGGGTGAAAAAATTGTGAAGACACTCTGCGAGAAAGAAAAACTTCCCGATTCTACCGGTACGATTGAACAATTGATACCAAAAATTAAAAAATCACAGGCTTGCCCACCTCTGTCCAAATCAAGGCTTGAAGCCGTTGCCTACTACCTTAGTAACGGCAGCATGAAGCTTTCCAAAAAGCATATTGACGTGCCTGGTAATGCAAAATGTCCGGTATGCGGCATGTTCGTCAGCAAATACCCCAAATGGGCCGCATTGATGGTGGTTGATGGTAAAAAGTACTATTTTGACGGTGTTAAAGATCTGATGAAATTTTATATTTTTGATGGAGATTTTCCCTATGACCGGAGCAAGGTCACCGAAATCACTGTGACCGATTTCTATACACTCGAAGGCATCCCTGCCAAAGAGGCCTATTATGTGACAGGGTCCAATCTGTTCGGCCCTATGGGAAATGAGCTGATTCCCTTCAAAACAGAAGAGGCGGCCAAGAATTTTATGCGTGATCATCAGGGCGAAGCGATCGTGCGTTTCGATCAGATCACGCCCAAGATGGTGATGGCCCTTGACGGTATCGAGCAGGAGTAGGGCTCGATGATCAAGCCTTTTTATCTGTTGGGCGTATCGCTACTCCTGCTGGTCGCCTTCGTGGGTCTACATTATACTTTGAGTGACAGAAAAGATATGGTGGACGACATCACAAACATTGCGGATATCAGCCGGATCTCTTCACCCTCTCTGAGTGTTGCCTGGTACGAGCCGAGGCTTCACCTGATAGAAGCAGCAGGCAACTGCGCCTATCCCGAAATGATATCGCTTGACAGGATGGATTTTGTCTATGCAGAGTAGTCCCTTTTTCTATTTTCTGACACTGGAATTTTTCAAGGAACGCAGGAAACATATCGGAGTGATCGCTATCTCGCTGGTGATTCTCTTCTTGCTCAGCAGTGTACTTTTTATCTCTTCATCCATCCGGTATTCTCTGGTGCAGACCCTGGAGTGGGAGCCTGATTTTGTCGTGCAGCGTATTCAGGGTGGTGAACGGGTTGATACACCGATCTCGTGGATCGACGATATCGTGGAAGTGCATGGGGTGGACGAGGTCACACCACGTGTCTATGGGCGCTACTTTTTCAAACCCAAAGGGGTCTCATTTTTGATTGTGGGGGTAGACTTTATGGATGAGCAGAGCCACCGGGCACTGCGAAAAATCATGAACGAGACAGATTTGAAGCAGTTTTTGCAGGGAGACCGGATGTTGGTTGGAGAGGGTGTTTCGAGCTATCTCAAAGCACACTTCTATCCCAAAGACTACACCTTTTTGACGCCGAAAGGCAGTTTCAAAAAGGTGGAGATATTCAAAATACTTCCCCGAAGTGGCAATCTGCTCTCCAATGATATGATCATCATGCCAATCGCTCTGGCTCAGGAGATTCTGGGGATGGGGGAGGAGAAGGTAAGTGATATCGCCTTCAACGTACCCAATGATGACGAGTGGGACAATGTGGCGGACAAGATCAGTACCTTTCACTACGACTTGCGTGTACTGACCAAAGAGGATATCAAAAAAGCGTATGAGAATCTCTACAACTACAAGGGCGGTATCTTTTTGATCCTTTTCCTGATTACGATGGTGACATTTGTGCTGATTCTCTATCAGCGCTATGCGATGGTCTATTCGAGTGAACGGCGGCATATCGGGCTGCTCAGGGCACTGGGGTGGAGTATTCATGATGTCTTGAAGTTGAAGTTCTTCGAGACGATGATGGTTGTGATCGTCGCTTTTGTGCTGGGTGTGACACTGGCGTATCTCTATGTCTTTGTTCTGGGAGCGCCGCTGATGAGAGAGATTTTTCTGGGTGGCGCCAACCTGCACAATGAAGTCGTTCTGGTTCCGGTACTCGATTTCACCGTACTGAGTACCATCTTTCTGATCTATGCCGTTCCTTTTGTTTCGGCCGTACTGATCCCCGTCTGGAGAATCGCTGTGACCGACCCCAAGGAGGCAATGCTATGATGGGCGACAGTGCAGTGATCGTGATAGAGGAGCTCAACAAGCATTTCAGGAGCGGAGAGGCTGTGACGCAGGTTCTTCGTGATATCAATCTGCAGATCGATGCAGGCGAGTGTATCGTTCTCAAGGGTGTCAGCGGAAGCGGAAAGACAACACTTCTTTCAATTATCGCAGGAATGGACCGTCCCAGCAGTGGAAAAGTGTTGGTGGAAGGGGAGCCGATCAGTAAGCTGCCTGACCTGCATATTTCACATTTCAGGGCACGAAAAATCGGGATGATCTTCCAGCATTTCAACCTCTTCGAGCATTTGACGGCATTCGAAAATGTGATGATTCCACTCATTCCTGTCGGCCTGAAAATGGATGAGGTCAACCAGAAAGTGACATCGAGCTTGAAGTTGGCTAATATTTATCACAAAGCCCAAAGTCCGGCAGGACGGCTCTCCGGAGGGGAGAAGCAGCGGGTGGCCATCGCCCGTGCGCTGGCTTCCGATCCGGATATCATCCTCTGCGATGAACCCACTGCGAATTTGGATCGGGAAAACTCTCTGAAATTCATCGAAATACTCTCGCAGCTTCACGAGATGGGGAAGACGATCGTAGTAGCGACCCATGATCCCCTCTTCGACGAACTGCCTTTTGACAGCAGAATGGTACCGATAGAGGATGGATCGCTGTTGGATGGGCGCACCGAAAATCCATCCGCAAAATCCTAAAGGGGCGACGTGAACGAGATACTCTTGAGCAATCAGGTCATCGTTTACCTGCTGAGTGAATCGGTTCTGTTTGGGTTGCTGCTCATTGCTTTTGTCATCATACTGGGCATACTGGCCAAATGGGACTTTGGCAGCTACTCAGAGCAGCAGTTTCGTCTGGAGCGTCGTGCTTATCTGGTGATGACGATTCTCCTCTTTGCTTTTGTGGTCAAATTTCTGCTTCTGATATATTTTGTTTTCACGATTGACAACCTTTCCGTGCTGGTGCCCGGTGCCATGTGCGCTGCGGGAGTTATCTCCGCCAATGATTACGGTATGCCGCTGCTTTTTCTCAAGCTGCTCATTCTCTTTTTTCTACTGCTCTGGATGGCAGTCAACCGTTATGATCTAAGGGCCAAAAACTATCCGATTTTTCGCCTAAAATCGTGGCTGTTTATCGCCATTTTTCTCCTGATTGCCATTGAAACAGGGCTCGACTTTGCCTACTTCAGCCATATCGATATCCAAAAGCCCGTCAGTTGCTGCTCGACACTCTATGGGCAGATGGAGGGTGCCAATCCGCTGCCTTTCGGGCTCAATACAACGACACTTTTGACCCTCTTCTATCTCCTCTATGCCGTAGTTGCAGGCGCACTGCTTTCCGGACAGAGGGCGCTCTCTTTGGTAGCCAGCCTTTTGTTCGTCGTGATCGCCTACTACAGTGTCGTCTACTTCTTTGGCACCTATATTTATGAACTGCCTACCCACAAGTGCCCTTTTTGTATGCTGCAAAAAGAGTATTACTATGTCGGCTATCTGGTCTGGGGAACGCTCTTTGGCGGAATCTATCTGGGAATGATCGCTTCTGCAATGGAGATCGGACTCAAGGTAGAGAGGGGCAGGGAACGGAAAGCGGCACTGATGCTGCTCAGTATTTTTGTGCTACTATGTACGGCGTATGTTGCGGTGTATTATCTGCGCAATGGTGTATTTCTATAAAATGTGGAGTAGAAAGTGAAAAAAATAGTACCGATCGCTCTTATCCTTTTGATGCTTGCTGTAATCGCTGTGATCTTTATCTCGATGGCCAAAGAGGACCAGCCCGTGACCATCGTGACAGGCAATACGGAGATGAAACCGCTGCCGATCAGATTCAACCATACCAACGATCCGCAGTGTGCGATGCTGCTCAAGACGGACTACAATGCTGTCGAAGTGGCGATACCCGATGGCCGCACCTGGTTTTTCGATGATCCAGGCTGTATGATTCTCTGGCTTGAGAAGAAACCCTTTCGGGATCAGGCAAAAATCTGGGTCCATACGATCGATACAGAAAAATGGATCGATGCCAGAAAAGCTCATTACGGCGTGACCGACAAGACAGAGATGCGCTATGGATTCGGGGCGAGAGAGCATGAAGAGAATGGTACAATCGACTTTGAAGAGATGCGTCTGAGGATGCTGCGCGGAGAGAACCTGACCAATCCGAAAATCCGAAAAAAACTTTTGGGAATTTAGATGAATTCGATAGATATCGTTTCGATCATTACGGTTGCTTTTTTGGGCTCCGTTGGTCACTGCATCGGAATGTGCGGTGGGATTATTGTCGCCTACAGCAGTACGAAGATCGATGGAAAATGGTCGAAATATGCACAATCCATTGCCCACCTGATCTATTCCCTGGGCCGTATCACGACCTACACACTTTTGGGTGCGATCTTTGGTGCGATCGGCGGTGTCGTCTCTTTCAACAATATTGCCAACGGTACACTGACAATTGTCGCCGGAATCTTTATGATTCTCGCCGGCTTGTCACTGACGGGAAAGCTTTCATTTTTGACCCAGTTGGAGCACTCCTTTTCGGGGAGCCGCTGGTATCAGGAAGTTTTCCGACAGGTTTTGCGCTCGAAGTCCCTCTATAGTTTCTACATTCTGGGCCTCCTCAACGGCCTGCTCCCCTGTGGCCTTGTCTACTTCTTCGCGGTTACGGCAGCCAGTACGGGCAGTCCTCTGTGGGGCGCTTTCGTGATGCTGATCTTTGGTCTCAGCACCATACCGGCACTTTTCTCTCTGGGAATGTTTACGGGTATCTTTGCCAAAAGCGCTATGCGGAAGAGCATGATGAGCCTGGCAGCTATCGTGGTGATTATCTACGGTTTCTATACGATCTACCGGGGGTATGATTTTATTATTCATCCGGATAAATCTCTCCTGAACTGCTGTGAAACTGATGGCGTAAACAGTGATGACAATCAGAGTAAACTGCCGAAATTTGAAAGAAGCTTGACGGTGCCGGAGCCCTCTACCGGAAAGCAATAGTCTTTTTTTATCATTTTTTTGCTATAATCGGCTGTAATTTTAACTCAATTAAGGAGAAGTCAATGGCATTATTTGATGATGTAAAAGAGGTAGTGGTAGAGCAGTTGAATGTGAGCCCGGATGAGGTAAAGGAAGAGTCCAAGTTTGTGGAAGATCTGGGTGCTGACAGCCTTGATGTTGTTGAATTGGTCATGGCGCTTGAAGAGAAATTTGATATCGAAATTCCTGACGATCAGGCTGAGAACATCGCTACCGTAGCGGATGCCATCAAATTTATCGAAGAAAACAAAGACTAGACAGAAGCGTTTCGAAACCTCTTCATTGAGAAGTGGTTTCGAACAATCATCATCGAAGTAGGTAGTCGCTAAAAATCCTTTCTGAAAACAGAGGGTTTTTAGAGGTGACTTCTCGCAATTCAACCACATATTAGGAGCGCACGTGAAAAGGGTAGTTGTAACAGGTATAGGGATGATCAATAGTCTTGGTTTGGATAAAGAGAGTTCGTTTCAGGCGATTATCGACGGCCAGTGTGGTATCAAAACCATAGAGTTGTTCGACCCGGAAAGATTTTCTGCCAGAATCGCAGGTGAGATCGCTGATTTTGACCCCTCCACAGTGATGGATGCCAAAGAGGTCAAAAAAGCGGATCGTTTTATTCAGCTGGGCCTGAAGGCAGCGGCAGAAGCGATCGAAGATGCCAATCTTTCTGACGAGATCGATAAAGAGCGTTTTGGCGTCTCTTCTGCATCGGGTATCGGCGGATTGCCGGCGATCGAGAAAAACTCTGTCATTTGTGACACGCGCGGCCCCCGAAGAATCTCTCCCTTTTTCATCCCCTCGGCCCTGGTCAATATGCTGGGCGGTTTTGTCTCCATCTACCATGGCCTCAAGGGACCGAATCTTTCGAGTGTGACAGCCTGTGCAGCGGGAACCCATGCGATCTCTGAAGCGACCAAGACGATTATGCTTGGCGGGGCAGACAGGATGCTGGTCGTCGGTGCCGAATCAGCGATCTGTGGTGCCGGTGTCGGCGGCTTTGCCGCAATGAAAGCACTGAGTACAAACAACGACGATCCAAAAGGTGCTTCCCGTCCCTTTGATGCCGACCGAAACGGCTTTGTTATGGGTGAAGGTGCCGGTGCACTGGTACTCGAAGAGTATGACGCTGCGGTTGCCAGAGGCGCAGAGATTTATGCGGAAGTGATCGGTTTTGGAGAGAGCGGTGATGCTAATCACATTACATCACCGGTGATGGAAGGCCCGCTTCGTGCGATCAAAGCGGCACTTGCAATGGCGGGCAACCCCAAAGTGGATTACATCAATGCCCATGGTACCAGCACGCCTGCCAATGACAAGAACGAAACGGCAGCAATCAAAGAGGCATTTGGTGGGAAAGAGAATTGTCCTCCGGTGAGTTCCATCAAGGGACAGATCGGGCACTGCCTCGGTGCAGCCGGTGCAATCGAAGCAATTGTAACACTGATGTCGATGAAGCGTGGAATTCTCCCCCCGACGATCAACTATACGACACCGGATCCAGCCTGTGATCTCGACTATATTCCAAATGAAGCGAGAGAAATGGATGTCACAGTCGCGATGAGTAACTCATTTGGATTTGGCGGTACCAATGGTGTCGTTATTTTCAAAAAGCTTTAAGGGGTACTGATGGCAACTTATCTTGATTTTGAAAGCCGTATCGAATCGATCCAGCAGGATATGGAGTCGGCAAAAGCAAGAGGAGATGAGCCTGCCGTAGAGATTCTCGAGAAGGATTTGGAAAAAGAGGTCCAGAAGACATACGGTTCCCTCAACGACTACCAGAAGCTTCAGCTTGCCCGACACCCGGACCGTCCTTATGCGCTGGACTATATCCGCTTGATGATGGAGGATAGCTATGAGATTCATGGCGATCGTGCTTTCAGGGATGATCTTGCAATTGTCTGTTATGTCGGATGGATCGATGGCGTCAAATGCATGGTGATTGGCGAACAGAAGGGGCGCGGGACCAAAAATAAGATCAGACGGAATTTCGGCATGCCCAATCCGGAAGGGTACCGCAAAGCACTGCGTGCTGTGAAGCTCGCCGAGAAGTTCGATATTCCCGTTCTCATGCTGATCGACACTCCGGGTGCCTACCCGGGGCTTGGCGCTGAAGAGCGCGGTCAGGGAGAAGCGATCGCACGCAATCTTTTCGAGCTTGCCAATATGAAGATCCCGATGGTCTCCATCGTGATCGGAGAAGGGGGAAGTGGCGGCGCACTCGCGATCGGTGTGGCAGACAGACTGGCGATGATGCGCTACTCTATATTTGCTGTCATCTCTCCGGAGGGTTGTTCCGCGATTCTCTGGAACGATCCCGCCAAAGTAGAGCAGGCAACCAAGGCGCTGAAGATCACGCCTGAGGACCTCTATGAGCATAAGCTGATCGACGAGATCCTTGATGAGCCGCTGATTGGAGCCCATCGCCATAAACAGGCTGCTGCCGAAGTGGTCAAGCACTATTTCCTTGACAGTGTCAAGCAGTTGAGGGAACTTTCACTGGAAGAACTCCTGGAGAAACGCTATCAGAAACTTGTCTCCGTGGGGGCGTATACCGAATAATCCAGCAGGGATTCACTCTCATCCCTGGACATTGTAATTGTTTCCATTTTATTTTGGAATCATAAGGCTCTTTCAATGCCATTAAGTTAAGGTCTTTTGCCGGAATCGGAAGGCTTCGCCTCCGCTATTCGGGAGTACGCTCCCCGATTCCCAGAGATCTATATGCCCTTAACTTAATGGTGTTGAAGTGCACCTCTAAAATCAAATCAAAAGAGTCTAACTATGCATGAAATTGTCAATACGATCGTAGAACTTGTCGGAAGTATGGGGTATGGCGGTATCTTTATTCTGATGTTTTTGGAGAGCAGTTTTTTTCCTTTTCCCAGTGAAGTGGTCATGATCCCGGCAGGCTATCTGGCCTACAAAGGGGAGATGAACCTCTACATTGCCGTTCTTGCCGGTATATTGGGATCGGTTGCCGGCGCACTTTTTAACTACTATCTTGCAGTAAAATTTGGTCGAAAGTTTTTGATCAAGTATGGAAAATACTTCTTTTTCAAAGAGGAAAATCTGGACAAACTCGAAAAATTCTTTCAAAAACATGGTGAAATTTCAACATTTAACGGCCGCCTTATTCCCGGCGTACGGCAGTACATCTCGCTACCTGCCGGCCTCTCGAGGATGAACCTTTGGAAGTTCTCTTTTTATTCTGCGCTGGGTGCCGGTATCTGGATCATTGTGCTGGTAGCACTGGGGTACTTTCTGGGCTCCAATGAAGCAATGATCAACCAATATTTGCATACAGCAACGATCATTGCACTGCTTTCAGTCCTCTTTATTACACTCTTTTATGTCATTCGGGCAAAGCGCAGAAGAGAGATTATAGAGGAGGAGATTTGATCAAAGAACTCTTTGCGGAGAACATAGAGCTCAAAATAGCACTGATTTCCGGTATCTTCTTTGTGCTTATTCTGCTCGATGTGATCAACGAGGGTGCACTTTTCCATTTTGATACAGTCGTCCATCAATGGTCGTTGAACTGGCATACTCTGCTCGGAGACAAGATTGTTTTTGCTTTGACACATCTGGGGGACCTTGTAACGATGCTGATCTATTCTGTGCTGCTGACAGTTTTGATGTATAGAAAAAAAATGTGGAGAGAGATTCGTTTTTACTGGGTCGGCATGGTTGGGTCGGCAGCACTCTTCAGCGGGATCAAGGAGTTGGTCGGCCGTACCCGTCCGTCGAGTTTCATTGGTGAGTTTCATCAGCATGGCTACTCTTTTCCCTCGGGGCATTCGACGATGTCGGTCACGTGGGCACTTTTGCTCTTTCTGATCTTCAGTCCGAGGGTACCCAGAGAGTATCTCTCATTGTTTACAATTTTTTGTCTATTCTTTCCGATGATGATTATTTTCTCACGTATCTATCTGGGTGTTCACTACTTCAGTGATGTTGCAGGAGGGATGACATTGGGAATCTTCTGGGTGATGCTGGCTGCCTGGTATTATGGCAGACATCCGTTTACCGCAAACACAGCTAACCCTTCATAAAGGAGAGAAGTGATACTGGCAGGAGATATCGGCGGCACTAAAACCAATCTGGCTCTTTATGCACAGATCGATGGCGGCCTTGTACTCAGGAGACAGCAGCAGTTCGCCAGCAGTGACTTTTCCACTCTGATCGAAGTGATCGATGCATTTTGGGAGGAGGGTGGAAGGGTTCAGCCTGCAGCCGCCTGCTTCGGTATTGCCGGTCCCGTCATCAATGGATATTGCCGCGCCACCAATCTTCCCTGGGAGATTGAAACATCGGAACTCCAGGGGTATCTCCATACGGCAAGTATTCGACTGATCAACGACCTCGAGGCAACCGCGTATGGGATGCTCTATTTGAAAAGAGAGGAGTTTGTTCAGCTGAATCCGGATGCAGCCATAGTTGACGGTAATTGTGCCGTAATTGCAGCGGGTACGGGGCTGGGTGAAGCGATGCTCTATTTCGATGGATCGAGATACCACCCTATCGCTTCGGAAGGGGGGCACAGTGATTTTGCGCCTGTTACGGCACAGCAGGATGCGCTGCTGGCCTGGTTGAGAAAGCACTACCCCGACCATGTGAGCTACGAAAGAATACTCTCTGGCCCCGGGATCTATGCACTTTATGAATTCCTTCTTGAAAGCGGTTTTGCGCCGGAACCGCCCCGGATGCAAAATATCTCTTCCGGAGAAGATCGCAGCGCAATGGTCAGCAGATGTGCTATCGAAGAGAAAGACCCCCTGTGCAGTGAAGTTTTGCGCCTCTTTGTGGAGATCTATGCTGCGGAGGCAGGCAACCTGGCACTCAAAACACTCTCTTTGGGCGGTCTCTATATCGGCGGCGGTATCGCACCCAAGATTCTGCCTTTCCTCGATGCAGACTCTTTTATGTCGAACTTTGTCCGAAAGGGTCGTTTCGAAAAGCTCCTCTCCTCAATGCAGGTCAAGATCTCACTTAATCCCGATACGGCATTGCTCGGTGCGGCTCATTTTGCTGCTGATAAGAATAAAACTTAGTCCAGCCACCAAACCCTGAATTTCCTCCCTTTGATTTTTCCTTTCTTCAGCCCTTCATACGCATTTTTGATACTTCTTTTGTCGATTGCGACATAGGCCTGAAAGTCAAAGATATCGATCTTTCCGATATCTGTTCCGGGGATACCGATCTCTTTACCGAGGGCTCCCAGAATATCTCCGGGACGAAGTTTATTCTTTTTGCCACCGTCGATGCAGAGCGTTGCTTTGTCTGACTGAATAATGAAATTTTTGTCAGCAGAGTGGCTTTTGGCTGGGAGACTTTTCACATTGGGCGCCATCTCTGAGAGTTTCTCTTTTTGGCCGGGCAGATAGAGGGAGGCGGCGATGCCTTCTGCTCCGGCTCTGGCAGTTCGTCCGATTCTATGGATATAGACTTCCGGGTCGTGCGGCAGATCGTAATTGATCACCATGGAGACATCTTTGATATCCAGCCCTCTCGAAGCGACATCGGTTGCCACCATAATACGAACGGAACCATTGGCGAACTTCAGCAGTGCCTCATTGCGCTCCCGCTGATCGAGGTCGCCCTGAAGATCCAGAGCGGAAAAGTGCTTATCCTGTAAAAAATCTGCCAGTGCGACTACTTCTGCCTTGGTGTTGCAGAAGATAATTGCCGTTTCCGGTTTGTAGGATTGGAGCAGAGAGAGCAGTGCCTGCTCTTTTTTTCCAGGCGAAGCTTCCAATGCGACCTCCTCGATCACATTTTTTTCATGACCTGTGTCGACTTTGATCATTTCGGGATGATGAAGTATCTCACTGGAGAGTTTCT
>JAOZOG010000296.1 GCA_029933395.1 Sulfurovaceae bacterium
GCTTTGAGCGCGTTCCCGACGGCGACCGCATCGCCGCGAAAACGGATCAGCAGGTAGGAAGCCAGCGTCGTCGCCTCGAAGAGAAAGAAGAAGAGCAGCAGCGAATTGCTGATCACGACGGCGTTCATCACCGAAAGAAAGAGAAGCAAAAACGCGACGAAGAGCCTTTTTTTCTCCTCGGGCATCTTCTCGTAACTCATATACCGGACGGCATACAGTACGATGATGCCGCCCACGATATTGACGATGAGAAACATGAAAGTCGAAAGGGCGTCCACGACGACCTGCGGCGCGCTCGCCTCGGGCAGAGCCGTTTCCGCCCAGATATAGAGCAGCAGCTGGGCGGCGGCAAGCCATGTGACGATACGCCGCCCGTGGCGCACGCCCTGCCACGCGAAATAGAGAAGCAGCCCGATATCCGCCGCGACGACGAGCCATTCGAGCCAGTACGGGAGTGCATAACTGCTTTCGAATCCGTCGAAATAGAGGAAGAGTGCGGCGATCGCAAGGGCCGATACGGTCAATATACCCAGAAGGTACTGCTGCCTTTCGTTTCGACATCGCATCGTCATCCACGCGGCGATCGCGGGAAGAACGATGAGCAAGGCGATAGAATTCATCCCGTCTCCTTTCGCACCGTGCGGCGCGCCGAAGAAGGCTTAACAAAGCACAGAGGTCTATACGTTTTCATTATATCACTTTCACTCTGAGATTTTTCAGCGATCGACATTTTTGGTCGGAATGAATCCCTGCGGAATGTGTTACAATCATCTATGATCCGTTCGATTCTTTTTCTCATTCCGCTCTTTTTTCTCTTTTCCTGCTCGGCGAAACTGGAGTGCCCGAAGAGCATTTCTGCGGATATTCCGCCGACAGGCCAGACGCCCCCGTGGAAGGCGGGCTCTTTCGACCTGCCGACCGACAGGCCGATGGACGGCCGTTCGGCGTTTTTCTCCCTCTCCGACCCGGCCGACGCCTACGCCGCGAGGCTCCACCTGGTCGATCACGCCGTCCGCTCGCTCGATCTTCAGTATTACATTTTCAAAGACGACCGGAGCGGCAACTATCTCCTCTATCGCCTTCTTGCCGCGGCGGAAAGAGGCGTCAGAGTGAGAATTCTCCTCGACGACCTGACCACCACCGGCGTGGACCGGGAATGGGCGATCCTCACATGCCATCCCAATATCGAGATCAGAATCTTCAACCCCAATCCCTGGCGCCGCCTTTTCAGAAACGTGGCGCTCCTGCTCAATATCGAAACGCTCGGAAAACGGATGCACAACAAGGCGCTCGTAGCGGACGGCAGGGCCGCCATCATCGGCGGCCGAAACATCGGCGACGAATATTTCATCCGAAACGGCCCTCTCATGTTCATCGACTACGACATAATCGCCATCGGCTCCATCGTACCGGAAATCTCGAACGCCTTCGGTATCTACTGGCGCAGCGACGAAGCGAGAGCGGCGAAAGAGGTTTTGACGGGCCGTTTCACACGGGAGGACCTGAACGCGAGTCTGGCGAAGTTTCTGGACCGGATCCGCCGCTTCGAACATACGGACGCCTACAGGCAGATCGGGCGATCCTCTTTCTACCGCCGCCTCGGGGAGAAAACGCTGCGGCTGACGGTGGCCGACAAGGCCTGGTTCTATTACGACCTTCCCCAGAAGGTATCCCAGTCCGAAACGAATACGACGACCCATCTGAGCAGCCGGATTCGGGAAGATATCGAAAGCGCGAGAAAAGAGATCGTCATCGTCTCCCCCTATTTCATTCCGAGCGGCCCCATGCTGGAAAAGCTGAAAAGCGAACGCGAGCGGGGCGTGGAGATCACGATCGTCACCAATTCGCTCGCATCCACCGACGTGGCGGTCGTCTACAGCGGATACAGGAAATATATCCGGCCGCTGCTGGAAATGGGCGTGAGGCTCTACGAAGTCAAACCGGTGCCACTCGAAGAGACGAAGCTGAGCCGGGCGGAGCGGCGTGAGCAGAGGATGTCGCTCCATACCAAAATGATTCTGATCGACGATAACCGTCTCGTCGTCGGATCGGCAAACATCGACCCCCGTTCCGTCAAGCTCAATACCGAATATCTGCTGGAAATCGAGAATAAAAAGATCGTCCGGGAAATCAGGGAGGTTCTTTCGGAGGAGATCGACGAAAGATATCTGTACCGTCTGGCATGGGAGAGATACCCTACATGGGCGGCCAACGGTGAAGAGGCGTATTACGGCGTGGTGTGGGTGACGAAGGAGAAAGGGAAAACGGTACGGTACTACCGTCCGCCGAACGTGGGTTTTTTCAAAAGGCTGGGCGTCGCCCTTTTCGGACTGCTGCCCATCGAAGGGCAGCTTTGAGAGAAGTGCGAAGCCGCGGAGTTTACGTTACGCGAAGAAATCCAGCTTTCTGTTTTGCTCGAAAAGTCTGTCGAAAAGCCGCCTCGTGCCCTCCAACAGTTTGTCGTTTTCCCTGAATAGCGACAACACGCCGTCCATCGTATCGACGGTGCGGTCTTTGAGCATGTTTTCCGCATCAGGCGACGACGGTTCGGGCAGTTCGCCGCGCAGAAGCTGCGCGATATTGGTTATCTCCCTGAAACCCGGCATTTCTTCGCTTTTTTCGACGTTTTCGAGAAACTCCCTGAGCATCGGTTTGACGATTTTCATCGCCTCTTCGATCTCTTTGCGGTCCCTGGCGTCGATGCCGTCGCCCTCGTAATGAAAGGAGTACCCGAACTCGTGACGCAGGCTCATCGTCATCGTGCTGCCGCATCGG
>JAOZOG010000297.1:0-1348 GCA_029933395.1 Sulfurovaceae bacterium
CGCCGAAGAACCAGTTGTTTTTTCGCTTTCCCGACTTACGATAAGGGTTCACAGTGAGATGCTGCATACGCTCCATCAATTCGCATCCATTATGAAGCATGACTTCAAAAGCGGGGAGGATACATTTCGCATTCTTAGAAAATCCTATGCCAGGCACAGAAAATACCGATTGCCGGGTATGCTCGAGCGTCTCGAAAGAGAGTATAAAAAACTCCACCCCTACAGATTTCAGCGCTCTACTTCACGCCATATCGCTTACCTGAACTGGATCAGGGAAAATGAAAAAAATCGCCACGAAACATATGACGAATCATTGCTGAAACATACACCTCTGATCTCTATCGTGATGGCAACCTACAATACGCCCGAAGCGTATCTCAAAAAAGCGATCGATTCCGTCATCGGCCAGAGCTATCCCCACTGGGAACTCTGTATCGCCGATGATGCGTCACAGGATAAGCACGTGCGCCATCTTTTGGAGCAGTATGAGCGTGACTACGACGCAATACACGTCGTTTACAGGGAGATCAACGGCAACATATCTGCAGCCAGCAACAGTGCACTTGCCCTGGCTTCGGGGGAGTATGTCGCCTTTATGGATCATGATGATATGCTGGCACCCAATGCACTCTTCGAGATCGCCAAAGCGATCGATACCCATCCGAATGCCAAGTTTATCTATTCCGATGAAGACAAGATCGATGATCACGACAGAAGATATGAACCCCACTTCAAGCCCGATTGGAACCCTGACCTTTTTCTGTCTCAAAACTACACCTCTCATCTGGGTGTCGTCAGGAAAACCCTGCTGGACAAGACCGGCGCATTCAGGGAGGGGTATGAGGGTGCTCAGGATTATGAACTCTATTTGCGTATGACGGATCGTCTTTCACCCAATGAGATCATCCATATCGAAAAGGTACTCTATCACTGGCGTGCGATCGAGGGGTCGACTGCCTTCGATCCCGAAGAGAAGTCCTATACTTCCGAGGCCGGCCTGAAGGCATTGAGGGATTTTTTTGCCGAGAAGGGCAAGAGTGTCGAGGTTGAGATGGGGTTGCTCCCCAACACTTACAAAGTCAACTATCCGCTTCTGGATGAACCTCTGGTCAGCCTGATCATACCGACACGTGACGGTTACGATATCCTCTCTCTCTGTATCAAAAGCATTCTCGAGAAGACGATTTACAAAAATTATGAGATTATCATCGTGGACAATCAGACAAGCGACCCGAAAACGCTTGACTATTTCGACTATTTAGACAATGAGTATGCAAATATTCGTATTATTGAATTTGATGATGAGTTCAATTATGCAGCGATCAACAACTTCGGTGTGGCGCAAGCC
>JAOZOG010000297.1:1358-1652 GCA_029933395.1 Sulfurovaceae bacterium
AGGGCTTGTCAACAATGATGTCGAGGTGATTTCGGACCATTGGCTTAGCGAGATGGTGCAGCATGCATTGCGGCCGGAGATCGGAGCGGTGGGCGCCAAACTCTACTATGACAACGATACGATTCAGCATGCCGGGGTGATACTGGGTGTCGGTGGTGTAGCGGGCCACTCCCACAAGCATTTTCTCAGAACTGCTCATGGATATTTTTCGCGGCTGAAGATCATCCAGAATCTTACAGCCGTCACCTCCGCCTGCCTGTTGATTAGAAAATCCATCTACGAAGAGGTGGAGGG
>JAOZOG010000297.1:1662-2773 GCA_029933395.1 Sulfurovaceae bacterium
GGATGAACGAAGCGCATCTCAAGGTCGCCTTCAATGATGTGGACTTCTGTCTCAAAGTCCACACTCGAGGCTATCGCAACCTGTGGACCCCATACGTAGAGCTTTATCACCATGAGTCAGTTTCGCGTGGTGCAGAGGATGATGAGTTCAAAAAAGCAAGATTCGGACGCGAAATCAAATATATGCAGGAGAAGTGGGGAGCATTGCTGCAAAACGATCCGCACTACAATGGCAACCTGACACTCAAACATGAGAATTTTACGATCAGGCAGGGCCCAAAGGGTTGAAAAATATCTTCAGCAAGAAAAATATAAAATAATTATCTTTTCCATCGGATTTTACGTCTGACTATCCCGGCAGGAACACCTGCAATGACGATATTTCCGGTTTCAAATTTTTTATTTACGAAGGAGTTCGCCCCGACCACACTGCCGTCGGAGATGTAGCTGCCCTTCGACAGGGTGGCATTGGCGCCGATCCAGACATGATTGCCGATATGGACATCGCCCGGTGGATTGAGTATCTTATTGGTCTCTAAATCACAGATGGTATGCACATCGGATGCCCGTATCTCTATATTTCTCGAAAGCAGGCACTCTGCCCCGATCGCGACATCACAATCCCTTGAAAGGATATACACATTCCTGGATACGCTGTTTCTGCCGATTGTTACGCTCCTGCGATCTCCGTGGATCAAAATATGCCCGCCCCAGCTTACGTTATCTTCAATGATAAGTTTGTTGTGGTTTCCTCTGAAAATTATTTTTAGATTTTTTGCAGTGACATCATTTCCGATTCGTAAGACATTGCTATGCGATTTTCCTTCGAATTTGATAAAGCTCAGCCCCAGCAAATTCAATTTTCCGATATCCAGAATGTTTCTATTTTTGCCAAAAAGCTTTGGGCTCACATAGAGTAGCAGTAGACAATATCTGCACTGTTGATAGATGCTTTCAAAAAACTTTTCAAAAAGATGCATAAGACTCCTCTCTCGCATTGTAGCATCTGTATTTAAAAGTATGGCCCGTTTTTCCTGATGAAATTTATAGGCAGAGTTGAAGCAAAAAGCATTATAATTATATATTTCCATTTGTAACAAGATTACGCCAAG
>JAOZOG010000298.1 GCA_029933395.1 Sulfurovaceae bacterium
TTTGGTCGATAGGATCGACCCTACGCTTTTTGTTTCTGCCGAAGACGAATGATAAAAATTTTAGTGTCGGATGAGGAAAACAAAACAAAATGAGAAATCGCTTTATTTTAGTCAGCTATTTCTATGCAGCAAATAAGGAATAGTGTAGTCTTCATTGCCGGATGTGATACGATCCGGAACCCGTCGCTGAAGCGAGTAAAATCATCTAATGAGGCAAAAAGGTTGGAGCTTGAGTAGAATTTGTCTGCCTCGAAATATTCTCAGGAGAATGAACTCAAAGCGAGAAGTCGGCAGCTGTTCTCCAGGATCGAGACTTTTTTGGCCATTTCGATGATGTCGCGGTCATAGGAGATCAGTCCAAAGCCTTTGATGAGGAGGAGATGGGTGTCGTTTTTTTGGAAGAATTGTGATATCTCATGCGGGGCGCGTTCGTGCCAGTCGTCGAAGTTTTTTGGGTCGTATATCAGGACCTCTTCGAGTATCTTTTTTCCGAAATAGTCACGCGGAATGACCTTGCCATGGTTGAGCGAAAAGGCGGTCGCATAGGGCGGCATCGTAAAGGAGATGTATTTGGCGCTGGAGATCGTCTGATAGAGTTTTTCGTGGATTTCGACATCGTCGCTGGCGGAGTTCCATCGATAATCCTTCCTTTGGCAGTCAAGGCGGATGAGTGAGTTTTCTGTCACTTCATCCAGGATCGTTTCTGCTTTGTTGATGATGAAACTCCGGGTCGAGACCCTTGCAGAGATGGAGCCGTGATAGACGCCGAAGAAATTTTTGTTGAACATCGAAAGTGAAATGTGTTTGATATCTTCGATCAAATGTTTTTCCATCCCCAAAGACAATCCTTTTCTTTTCAATATTTCGGTATTATAACATTCTATGAGTTAAGGCCCTGCGGTTGGTGCGGCACTTATCAAGTTCAAAAAAAGGATCTGCGTGGAGATACCTCATATTCCTGTTCTGTCCGATGAGGTTCTGGAGAGTTTTTCGGGCGCAGACGAAGGGTATTTTGTCGATTGTACGCTGGGATATGCAGGACACAGCTCCGCGATGCTGTCACGCTATCCACAGCTGAAACTTGTCGGTATCGACAGGGATCAGGAGGCGTTGGATTTTTCGCGAAAGCGGCTGGAGCCCTTCGGTGAGAGGGTGACGCTCTACAAGGGGACTTTCGCTGCGCTGCTTCCCCAGCTGAAAGAGTCTCCGATCGCTGCAGTGCTGGCGGATTTTGGTGTCTCGTCATTGCAGCTGGACAAAAAAGAGCGGGGCTTTGGGTTTGGAAGCGATGTCCTGGATATGAGGATGGACAGCAGCGCCGAGCTGAGCGCCTATGACGTAGTCAACGGCTACAGTCGTGAAGCGCTGGAGTATCTGCTGCATCACTATGGGGAGATCCGGCCCTATCGCAAGCTCGCAGCCGCGATCGTCGAAGCCAGAGCCAAGGCACCGATAGAAAGCGCCAAGACTCTGAGTGATATCGCCCTGAAAGTCTTGCCCCGTGGCGGGAAAATCCATCCTGCTACCCTCCTGTTTCAAGCCATACGTATCGAGGTCAATAACGAACTGGGTGAAATCGAGGGACTGCTGGATGCACTCGAGGCGATGAAACCACCCGGTGCGATCGTTTCGTTGATCACCTTCCACTCTCTGGAGGACCGATTGGTCAAAAACCGCTTCAGGAAATGGGCGCAGCAGTGCATCTGCGACCCTCATGCGATACGCTGCACCTGCGGTAAAAACAATGCATTGGGAAAAGTACTGAATCGCAAGCCGATCACGGCAGGCAAAGAGGAGCTGAAAATCAACCCAAGAAGCCGAAGCGCCAAGTTGCGATCGTTTCGCTTCAATGCTGCAGGGCAGGAGTAGTGTGATGTCTGCCAAAAAGAAAATGCGATCGAGTGAAAATGGTGTCACCTTCAGCCTCTTTCTTGTCATCATTATGTCGATGACGATTGTGGTGCTTCTCGCGATGGTCAAAATCTATCTCAGCAACCAGATCTACTACGAAAGCAGGAGGGTTAACTATATCGAGAGAGAGGTTTCTGCTTTGCGTGAGGAGAGGAGGATGCTGGAAAATCAGGTGCAGAAACTGAAATTCAAAAACAGAGTCTCCGATACGATCTTCTCGATCGATGATGAGGTGGAGAGCGAATGATCCGCTCTTTTATCGCCTTTTCGATCGACCGGCCGATCATCAACCATATCCTGCTGCTCTTCATGCTGATAATGGCGATCTTCTCCTATCGGAATATCCCCAAAGAGATCTTCCCGCCCTCTGAACTCGACCAGATCACGATCACAGGCGGCTATCCCGGAGCCAGTGCCGATGTCCTGGACAAGATGGTGGTCAAGACGATCGAAGATGAGATCAAGAGTATCAGCGAAATCGAAAATATCGATACCAGCATCCAGAACGGTATCTTCTTTATCCGGGCAGATATCAAGCCCGGAAGCAACAATCAACTCGTACTCGGGGACGTCAAAGATGTTGTCTCCAATACACGCCGCGATCTTCCGGCAGATATGGATGAGCCGACTGCCAAGATATCGCAATACGACTATCCGCTGCTGCTCTTGGCGATTTCCGGCGACAAGAGTACCCGGGAGCTGCTGGAGATCGCGGAAAAACTCAAAAGCAGACTGAGCGGCTACAAAAATCTCAGCGGGATTACGATACGCGGAGATGCAGATGATGAGGTATTGATCGAGATAAACGAAAAGCGCCTCGAAGCGTACGGCCTCTCCAAAAATGCCGTCTATCAGGCGAT
>JAOZOG010000299.1 GCA_029933395.1 Sulfurovaceae bacterium
GGGAGGGCTCCTTATGCCATCGTTTGAGAAGTCCGAAAGAGAGCACTACAATTCCATATGGACGACCATCGCCCAGTCAGGTCGGAGCACGACTCCACTCCATTTCGTCTTGACGCCTATGGTCATGGTGCGGTTGATCGGATCTTCCACGCCTGCGCTTCCGAAGTCGTGAATGATACTCTCGATGCGCTTCTTGCCACGGATGCCGACTTCGGCAACGGCCTCTTCGCCCAGGATGATAGCCTGCTGCTTGTCCACTCCGCCGTCGTTCCAGGTCGGAACCAGCGTGCTCTCCATGAAGCGGATACCGCGATAGGAACCAACCTCGTTTGGCAGCAAGCCGTCCGTATAACCATACTTTTCTACGCTCGTATAGCCAGCAAGGCTCTCTTCGAGCATTACCGCACCCTCCGGTGTCACGAAAGCGGCATAGGCCGCACGGATCGGAGTCGTGGCGTATTTCGTGCTACCCGTCACCATGCTGGTGAATTTGGATGCCAGAGCGTTTCGCAGAGCCAGCTCCGCCGTCATCAGGGTGGAGTCCAAAGAGGTGTCGAAAACGATCTCCGTGCCGCCTCCTACGATCGTATCGAACATCAGCTCCTCGAGCGTCTGTCCCGCGGCGTCGCCAAGGTTGGAAATGACGTCGCGCTTGATGTTGGCGCTGTCTTCGCCGTAGACGAGCAGATCGTCGGTCAGGGCGACAAAATCTCCGTAGGTATTCAGCTTGGTACGCACGTTGACCTTGCTGAGCTGCTGCCCCGAGGGGTTGGCTCCTTCGAGCAGAGGCTGCTTGAACGTATCGAGGTTTTCGTATCGGCTGAATACCGCCTGATCCCCGTTGTATAGAGGCTGCGTCTTTTTCGCCACGAAATTGTTGACGATGAACTTCTCCACCGCTCTTTCGAGAAGCAGACGGTTGTAATATTCGTAGGTGTTCAGTCCTGCAGAAGGGTCCGCAATGTTTTCTGCCCTTCCACCTGTGTATGATGAATAAGCCATTTATATATCCTTTTATCTTTACGGAACCACTCACCGCATCCGGGATTCGAGGGCTTCGAACTCTTCTTTGCTCATGTCCCATATATCCCGCTGTGGTGGTTCCCCTATCACGGACTGGCCGACCGACGGAGCGGACGAAAGCTGTTTCGCTTTGCTCTCACGCTCCTCCGATTTGCCAATCACCTCCATAGCGGCCTGACGATAGGCGGAGATGAAATCCATCCCCTGTACCGCCATATTCCGCTCGACCTTCGGCATCAATTTCTGTGCCGTGCCATCTTCAAAATCCGCTTTCAGACCTGCGAGCAGGGCAGGGCTCTCGACAAACATCTTTCTCTGCGATTCCGGAACCAGGTTGACAGCCTCCCTGAACTGCTCCGCATAGGGAGCGCTCAGAATCTCCTGGGCTATACGTTCAGCCTCGGAGAAGCTCTCCGGCATCGGTTCAGGAGCCGGACCCTTCTGGAGCAGTGCGTTGGCAGCGTCCACGTCTCCTGCCCTGGCTCGCCTGATAAGCTCGATGTCGTCCGGGTCGATACCCTCGAGCATCCGCTTGTATTCTGCGAGCTCACTGGCCTTCTGTGTCGCCATAACGCCCTTTTCCGCAAGGTCCTTCAGCTCTTTCGCATCCCTGATGTCGAGATATTTCCCTTTATACTTGATGACGAGCGGTCTGTCGTATTCGACATCGCCTTCAAGCTGCTCACGGTAGAGCTTTTCAAGCAATTCTCTATCGGACTCCTCCCCGACCGGTTCCGTCTCAGCGGGCTCATCGCCTTGAGATTCGGAACCAGCGGCGTGGCCGTCCCTGTCGCTTTCGACTCCATCGATGTCGAAATCCTCGTCCCATACGTCCACCGCAGCGGCTCCCTCTTCGGAACCACCCTGCGTGGCCGTATCGTCAACGGGTTGTTCTGACATAGGCTGCTGCCCATCGGTCAATGCTTCCATCATTTATCCTTTGATTCGATATTCATGAACTCGTCACGGATCGCTTTTCCGTCGTCCGTCAATCCGTCCATCCAGCGTCTAAGGTGCGATACGGCCATAAGGTCAAGTATCTCGTCATTGGCTCCCGTGAAACTGGAACCTGTGCGAAGAGCCGTTTCGTCGATGTATCCGCTCACGATCACCTTTTTGAAGTCCGGATTCATTCTCAGGCGCTCCAGTGCCATCGCCATATCGAGACGCTCCTGCGCTTTCTCGTCCATTTACGCCCCCTGTCCGTATGATTTGAGGATCGTGTCGTATCGCTCGGCATCCGCTTCCGCCAGATACTTCTGCGACAGCGCCTGATCCTTTTGAGCCCCTGCAGAATCTTTCATCATCTCGATCTGGGCTTTCATCTGCTCGATCTGCTGCTGCTGCATCGCCATCTGCTGTGTCAAGCCTTTGTTCTGCTCCGCCTCCTGCTGTGCCTGCATCAGCATAAGCTTGACGTTCGGCATATCCATCAGCTCCGCCATATCCCCAAGCAGGCTGAGCACCGGTGTAGCGCCGGTAAACTGAATCATGGGTGCCAATGACTGGATCATCGATACGATCTGCTGACGCTTCGTCTCCTTGATCCCTTCCGTCGGTGTCGTGACCTTGATGCCGAAGCCGTCCACAGGCAGCGTGGTTCCGTCGACGACGATATCCCCCTGCAGAGTCGGAACCACCACCTCGTCGATCAGCTCCGCATTGAGAGCCGCCCATTTGGTGAATACACGCTCCATCATGGATGCCAGGTGTCTGGTGATGTAGATCAGCCTTCTCTGGCTCATC
>JAOZOG010000300.1 GCA_029933395.1 Sulfurovaceae bacterium
TCTTTGGCTTTACGCCACACCCAACAGCTATGCGTCTAAAACTGAACGGGCACCGCAGGAGGAGCAAAAGGGGGTTTCCCTGGGAGGGTTGAGCGCTTTGGCAGGTATGGCGGGTATCTCCCTGGGCGGAGGACAGATGGATGCCTTCACTTCCATGAAAACCATACTCGATGATTACGAGTTTCAAAAATCTGTCATCGAAAAACATAGGCTTCTCAGACGCTGGTATGACGACAATCTAACCCGGAACTACGTTTTCGCTTTCGGTTATGACGGCTTGTTCAGGCTTTTTTATAGAAAACCGGCGTTCAAAAGTGAGGAGGAGGCGCTTTTCGCACTTTATAAAGATTTGAAAAAAAGTATCACTGTCTCTTCGGACAAAAAGAGCGGTGCCATCACTCTGAGCGCTACCCACCCCAATCGTTTTTTTGCCAAAGAACTGGTAATGATCTATCTCAATGAAGTTGTTAACAGACTCCGCTCCAACGAAATGCAGGATATCGACAAAAAGATCGCCTACTATAAAACGGCACTCGGTTCTACGGCAAACGTCCAACTCAGGGAACAGCTGAGCCAGCTTATCTCCTCACTTATCCAGAAAAAGGTACTGGCCAAAAGCAATCGCTACTACAATGTCCAGCCGGTCGTCATGCCAGGTGTGGCCAACATCAAGGACAAAACGAAACCAAAAAGAGGAGTTATTCTCGTAGTGGCACTCATCACGTCGGCTCTGCTCGGTATCTTCGGAGCCTTTTTTGCAGAGTTTCTTAAAAGCCAAAAAAACGAAAAAGGCCCGGAATATTCCTGATGAAGTACGGTCTGGCACTCTCACTTCTGACAGTTTCGGCTCTGTGGGGAAACAATGTGGACATTCCCCTCGATTCCCCTCTTTACGGAGAACTGGAACGTCTAAAGAGTCTTGGAGCCATAGAAGCACCTCTTCCCACGATGAAACCCTACAATAGTGTCGAGGTCGAAACGCTGCTGAAATCTATCGAAAACTCCGCATATACCGAACGGAAAAAAATGCTTATCCAGGAATTGCGTCGTTTTACACGTACCGGCTGCATCGAAGCCTCCGCTTCTTTGTTGCTATCCGACGAGGAGAGTATCGTCCCCAACCACGATGGAACACTACTCGACGACGGCATGAATGCCGATGCTTCTCTTCGGCTACAGCTTCTCAACCGCAAAATCGGTGCAGTCTTTACCCCGATGTACCGGAACAATGCCCAAAACCGTAATGACCTTCAGATTGGCGATACTTACGTTCGGTTTCGATGGAAAAACGTAAACCTTACTGTCGGGAGGGAGTCTCTTTGGATGGGAAGCGGAAGAGAGGGAACACTCCTCCTTTCAAACAATGCCAAACCACTGGACATGATCCGTCTATCTTCCGTATTGCCCTTTCGTTTTCATCCCTATCGACACGAAATTTTGAATACCATCTTTGGTACGATGGATTTCGATCTTTTTGTAGGACGTCTTCACACCCACGACGAGATCGTCCGGGAGGATGGAACACTCCACAGTGGTAATCCCAAGTTTCTCGGACTCCAGTTTACATTTAGACCTATGGATCTTTTCAGTGTGGGTATTTACCATACTGGAATGTTCGGTGGAGGGGGTAGGAAAGAGGATTTCACAACATTCTGGAAAATGATGTTCCCTTTCGGACAAGGAGACAACACCGGTTCACCCAACGAACCGGGAGATCATAAAGCCGGTTTCACTTTCGAATGGTACGTTTCAAATACTTATCAACCTCTCAAAGTATACGGCGAATGGGCAGGTGAAGACTCAGCAGGAGGTTTCCCCAGCCGGCACAGCTATATCTATGGTTTGCTCTTCACAGATACTGCAGGTATCGAAGGACTTCAAACCTCTTACGAACATCTGAAAATGGACCCTGATCACAGAGATTACTGGTATCATCATTACCCCATATATCACGATGGATACACTAACGATGGTATTATCATGGGCCATTACAACGGCGCCAACGGTTCCCGCGACACCCTGCGTGTCACCTACCTGAAGGATCTGCGCAGCGACTACACGCTGGCATGGGAGCATTTCGACGACCACGGCATCACGGAAGACTACCTCCGCTTCGGCGCACGCCACCGCCTCGACGACCACAAAGAGCTCTCTTTAAGTGGTTGGGCCGGCAAAACCGCCTGGCTCGGCGTGTCATTCAAATGGATATTTTGATACCTATATAGCAAAAGGAGCCCTTAAATGATTTATAGAGAATATTCCGCCCAATATCGCTGCAACGACTCCCTCTGGAATGCCATAAAAGCACTGCTGTTCCAAGCCACTACTTATCGCTGGCAGATCCTACTGGCCATACGAAAAAAGATTCAAGCCACTTATCAACAGGATGTTTTGGGGATATTTTGGGCTATCGCCATGCCGATCATTCCCATGTCGCTCTACATTTTTCTAGCAAAAGTAAAAGTTTTTAAAACCGTTGACGATATGCCTTTTGTCTACTATATCGCCACGGGCATGCTTATTTGGCTCTTGATGTCTATGACCATTTATACAATGACCACGTCCATCAAATCTGAAAAAGCCATATTGACTACGACCGGTTTTCCCATCTTTCCTATCATGCTTTCTCGTCTGGGAGAAGTTTTGCACGACTCACTGGTTCGTCTCATGATAGTCATTGGCATTCTTCTTTGGTATCACATCGACATTACCCTGTTACGGGTAGTCACTACTCTCTTTGCACTTATTCCTGTCATTCTG
>JAOZOG010000301.1 GCA_029933395.1 Sulfurovaceae bacterium
GTGACATACCCCTGATATGTCGGTGTCCTAATGCTGAATTGTATCATATTTTTTGATAAAAAGAAAAAGGGAGTGCGGCCGGGGTAGGATTCCCGACCTGTTACTGAAAGTGTTTTTTGATCTCGGCTATACGTTTCTGTATGGTCCGCTCGTCAAGCTCCCCGGTGAAGTAATTGTCATCTATGATAACTCCGTCCTTCCTTACCGTGAACTCCGTGCGGTGCCTCATCTTGTTGTAGCGCACCCCGACCGTCACGCCGCGGGAACCGTTGTTGCGCTGTTTGACATCCATTAAATGATGCCCTGGCTGTTTCTCTGGACCGTTGCCAGCGGTGAATCGAGATTGAACTTGTCACGCAGCTGTTTATACGTGTTCGGGTCCTTCTCTTCGAGTTCCATCTGCTTGGTAATGCTGTACGTGTCCTTTTTTGCAGGGTTGAAGTACTGTTCCCATTCGCTTGCACCCTGCTGTCCGCCCGTACCGCCTCCGGCACCGCCGCCGCTTGAGTTCCTGCCCCTGATAATAGGTTCATAGAGCGTATTGGCTTTGAACTCCTCAATGAGTGCTTCATTCGTCATAGCAGGGTTGGGGAGACCTGTAGCATCCTTGATGACAACGGACAGCTGCCCGTCCTTCTCTGTGATATCAAATCTGTTCTGCAGGTGCGGCTTGATAAGTTCCGCTCTCTCTCCCGCCAGTTCTGTGGCCACCTTTGTCACTTCAAGGTCAAGCAGGGTTTGCTTCATCTGGTTCTGGGCCGCTTCTGCCTTTTTCGCCAGTTCCTCTTTCTGCTTTTCCCATTCTGCCTCTTTTTCCTTGAGGACCTTCTCGTAGTCGCCTTTTTCAAGCATCATCTTTTCCCGTTCCTCTTTTTCTTTGAGTTCGAGTTCTGCAAGCTGGGCTTCGAGTTCGCGTCGTTTTTCCGCTTCTTTTTTCTTTTCCTGCAGCAGTTTTTCAGCATGTGATTTCAGACCTGCAAGGTCATCATCGCCGCCCTCTACATCAAGTTTGAATCCGTCTCCGTCCTCTTTGTACAGAGCTTTTTTCGCCTCATCCAGTTCCTCATACGCTTTTTTGTCAATCTTGAACTTTAGCATAATCCCTCCAAGGGTTGTTAAATTTCGCAAATGCGATTTGATATTATAGCATATTATTTCGACCAGCCCTTTGCCCCAAAACCACCTCGTTCACGGGGTGGAGGATGTCACAGCATATTAAAGTTACTACGCGGCCACCTCTTCGCTGTAGTTGAACTGACCGCTCTCGATTTTACGCTTGATGTCAAGCTTTGCCGCCTTGATCTCCTCTTCGTTCTTGAATCTTCTGTATCCCAGATTGACAGACCACTTTTCCATCACTTTTCGTCTCACTGAAGCATACAGTATACAGGTGATCGAACCGTCCTCGTTCACGTATCTTTCTTTTGCCATTACGGTGACTTTGAGTCTGTTTGCTTCCGCCTCTTTTTCTGCCTGCTTTCTATGGTAGGCATTGATATCCATTATCTTGTTCCATGTATTCTCATATGTATCCTGGGAAGTTGAACGTACCTTGTAAGACAGGCTCCCGGTTGTAGCTTCCTTCTCGAACATATCCATACGGTCCTCGCGGTCCGCAAATTCTGCGATTATCTCTTTGACCTTTTCTATTCCCTTCCACAGGTCGGCTTCAAGAGTTTTCGCAACCTCTTTTTTTTCTGCTCTCAATTCTCTGCAAGCGGTATCATAGTTTACGTTATTCGACTTGATATACGCGGTCCGCATGTGCTTGATAGCCACGTATAGTATCTCCTCTTTTCCTTTCGGTCTTTTACCGTTGCGGATATCGAGACTGGCTATGAGTGCCTCATATTTAGCGTCTGCCTCTTCTCTTGCTTTTCTGAACGCCTCTTGTACTTCTGGGCTTCTCTTGATCCTGATTTTCGCTCCTGCATCTTTCCCACCGCCCTTTTTTGCATTTAGAACGCATGGAAGTGCTATGAATTTATCGGTTACTATTGCCGCTTCAAGTTCATAGGCCTCTTCCGAAGAGTTGCACACTTTCAAGATCAGTTTCTTGTAGTTCTCTATGCCATATTTGGCTTGTCTCTTTTTTATCTCAATCCCGGACCCCATATATAGATCATCCTCTGGTTTTGCTCTCGATGACCTTTTCCCGACATAAACATTGTCAGAAAAAAGCTCTATAATCATATATACATAGTGATATTTGTTCTTTCTCATGGTATCCCCTTTCGTCTCATTTTCATCTCTTTGAGCTGCAACTTGTTTCGATAAGTTAAAGAACTCCCAGGGCCTCTTTCCCCTGATATACCTTATTATACCATAAATTTTATTCTTTGTCAAGATGTCAGGATTTGAGTAGTTCTTTCATATATGCCATCCATGCTTTCACCCATACATCATCGTACCTGCTGGGCTTATAATTAAGTATATATTCCTTTTCCGCATCCGTTATCATCTCGGGATTTGTGAACGCGCCCCGCTCAATAACGCCTACTACAAACTGCTTTGCATCTGGCCCCTCTTCACTTATAAGTCTGGCCTGGTAGTTCTGTATCGTCTCCACGACATCTTCCGGGTCATTATCACCCGGGACGTATCCAAGTAGCCATTCGCGCTGATTCGGAGTAAGGTTCCCTTTCTTCTGTTCCCATCTGTTAAACGCGTCCGTTTCAGCTATCCGCTCCAGCGTCTCTTTAGCCGTTTCCCCTCTCATGCCGCTTTTTGTATCTTCCTTAAAGGCCTTTTCCCACG
>JAOZOG010000302.1 GCA_029933395.1 Sulfurovaceae bacterium
AGGCTTGAGATACTCTTGATTATGATAGGACAAAGTATATTTTAGATAGCTTATGAAATAATATATGAAGAAAGGAGAAGATTGTGATAATAGATCATCGAAAATATCTATCATTATTACTTCTCCCTGCTATGATTTCTACTGTCTACTCTGCAGATATACTGGATGGTTCCACGCTTATCAAAAAAGAGGAAAAAGTTCCCGATGTTCCATCCTTTACCGTGAAATATAATGGTGATATGCTCGAGTGTTTCCCCAATCGACTCATCAGGAAAAAAACACATAAGAATACAATAGAGTACCGTTGTGTCAAAAAATATATTGCAGCAAGCAGCACTGCCGATATGGAGATTTCCGGGGATGAGCAGCGTGGGCGTGATGAGACCAAGCGTCTGCGTCAGGATGTCGAAGACAGAATGAAGACGGGACGTGTTACGACAGTCGAGATATCAGAGGGGGATGCCCGTCGTCCCTGGATGGCCAGCTATGTCGCCAAACGTAAACTTGAAAATCGTTTTTACGCGAAATATATCAAGTGGATGCTGCCCGCAAAATTTTATATCAGTCTGCGTCCCCAGCTTGCTGGCCTTGCCGGTAGTCCGGAAGAGACGAAACTGCGCGATGGAGGGTCCAGGGCAGGCTTTTTCTACTACTACAGATTTGACAACGATATCGACCTGACACTTCAGTATGAAGGGAAGATCGACTGGACGAACGGCGGAAGGTTTATCAACCTCTCGGACACGTCCAATACGTTGAGACGATTGAGCTATCTCTCTCTGGATTATAAGAAACAGACACTCCTGCTTGGAAAATATTGGTCTGCCTACTATGATATCGCAGGATGGACGGATCACTTTATGGCGTATGGTGCCCAGGCGAGCGGTGCATTCAACAGCAGCAGCGACGGTTCCGGTTCGGGTACGGGCCGTGCAGACGAGATGCTGCAGGCACATAGTGTTGTGGGTGATTTTCACACTACACTTCAGTATCAAAAGCGGCACAATGGACAGTTTGGGATGGATACGGACTACCTCTATGGTGTTGCGGCAAGCACGATTTACAAAGGATGGTCAGACTATGGTTTCCAATTTGGTCTTTCAGCAGCATATGCCAGATTTGTCGAAATCACACCTCTGCTAAGTAGCCTGGGTATTACGGGGAGTGATCAATCTTATATCGCGGGCTTCAGTTATCGGAAGAAGAAGTTTTTGGCCAATGCTGTACTCTCTTACAGCAAAAACCATATGAATGATGATCAGGGGATCTATTTTGACGGGGTAGGTGCGGAACTCTATGCTCATTACGATTTTACCGACAGCATCCGTTTTGCAGGAGGTTTCAACTGGCTGAATCCCAGAGAGAGTGAATATCAGAGTGAATATAGTGTTAAAAAGGGTATTTTTTCCCTGCAGTATACCTTCGGCAAAAAAACCTTCGATGATCTCTTCTATCTGGAAGTGGCGCTCCCGCATGGCAGATCGGCCAACGGTGAAAGCTATAAGACAAGTACTGCGTTCGGTATGCGCTATCGGCTGGATTTTTGAGATCTGATATCTCTGTATCCAGCTACTGATGGCCAACTGATGTATTGTTCATAATGGATATATAATAATGTGGTATTTTGGCATTATCTTTCTTATTTTTGTAGTGCTTCTATTCTTGTTACCGCTTGCGATTCATTTTGGATTCAGGGTGCCGGAAAACCCGGAGAAAACAGATCCGGGCAGCTTGGGGCTGGAATTTGAAACGGTTTCTGTCCCCACAGTTTCCGGGAAGCATTTGTTTGGCTGGCTTCTTCCGGTGCCCGGGGCCGAGAGTACCATCATCATCCTGCATGGATGGGGCGGAAATGCGGAACAGATGCTTCCGATGGCGCTTCCTTTTCACCGGGCCGGGATGAATGTCCTGCTGATCGATGCACGCAATCATGGCCACAGCGATCGAGACAGCTTCTCTTCTCTGCCGCGCTTTGCCGAGGATGCAGAGAAGGCGATCGAGTGGCTGAAAAGAAACCATCCGGACTCCTCCCGTAAAATTGCACTTTTGGGCCATTCTGTCGGTGGCGGTGCCGTACTCTATGCGGCTTCGAGACGAAGTGATGTCGATGCCGTGATCAGTATCTCCGCTTTTGCCCATCCCCGGTGGATGATGCAGCGCTTTCTGAAGCAGTCGCGTATTCCCAACTTCCTAAGCAGTATTGTGATCCGCTATGTAGAGTGGGTAATCGGACACCGCTATGATGAGATCGCTCCTGTCAATACGATCTGTCATATCCGGTGCCCGGTTCTATTGCTCCACGGAGAGAGCGATCGGACAGTCCCTATAGAGGATGCTCTGGCGATCGAAGAGGGATGCAGGCGCCCCCATATCACTCTGCTGACAGTGGAAGGTGCCGGTCACGAATCAGTGGAAAAGATCAAGCTGCACGAAAAGGAGCTGATAGCGTTTCTTCAGGATTGCGATTTTCCCATTCGACTTTCATACGTCTCCGGGAAGCTGCACAAAAATCAGCAGAGAGAGCGGTAGCATTACTGTAATGCCGATAGAATAATCGAGGGAAGATCTGGCGTGCTGCCGGTCCTTCTCTCTGCCCAATAGAACGAATATTCAGAGCCTACTAAAGAGTATTTTAGCCTGCTTGTGAAATAATAAAGGGCACCTCTAATAATAGGTGATGCTCACAATGAGCTTTGTAAATGTAAGATTTTGCAAGAGACTCTCAAATCCTAGCCATAGCTAAGATGAAGTG
>JAOZOG010000303.1 GCA_029933395.1 Sulfurovaceae bacterium
GGCTTTCACCATCTCATCCCGCACCTTTTCTTTTCGCCGGTCGAGCGGGTCGACCTGAGCATTTACACCGGCATCGCGATCGGCATATTTTTCATCACCCTAAGCTTTCTCATCAACATCTTCTCACTGGCGAAAAGGCGCGAATTTTCGTCGCTGCTGTATGGCGAGGGGGGTGTCCTGTGGCTCCTGATCTACTGGCTCGCCATCGGTATCGCGGTCAAGGCCCTCGTCTTCGAACTTCCCGTGACGGTCGAACTTTCGGTACTCGGAGCGATGGTGCTTCTTCTTCTCGTCCTCCTGCTCGTCCGCAGGGGCGCGGTCGTCGAGACGCTGCTCGATACGCTCATACAGATGTTCGAACACGCCGTCAACACGATCTCCTTCGCCCGTCTCGGCGCGTTCGCGCTTGCGCACGGGGCCCTGTTTCTGGCGCTCTTTTCTCTGGCGGACATTCTCGCCCATGCCGACACGGCGAGTCCCGGGTACTGGTTTATTATCATTTTAGGTAATTGTTTTATAATAGTTTTAGAAGGTGTGGTGGTAACCATTCAGACGCTCAGGCTCGAATATTACGAGTTTTTCAAGCGTTTTTTCAAAGGGGGCGGGGTACCGTACGACCCTTACAGACTGGAGTGGAATCGATGAAAAAACTACCTGTATCTCTCCTTTTGGCCGCGTTGCCGGCACTGCTTTTTGCCGGTGAAAACGACGGGTGGGCCTATATGGCCGCGGCGCTCTCGGTAGGGCTCGCCTGCATCGCCGCGGGCATCGCCGTCGGGCTCGTGGGGGCCTCCGCGATGGGCTCGATGGGCGAAAAACCGGAAATTTCGGGCAGAGCGCTCATATTTCTCGGTCTCGCCGAGGGAATCGCCATCTACGGGCTCATCGTCTCCATCATGATTCTCGGAAAAGTCGGGTGAGGCTTCTTTTTCTGGGCAACAAAGAGGAGTGCGTCGGCTTCGCGCTCGCGGGCGCCGAAAGCGTGACGGTGGAGAGCGAGGAAGCGTTCGCCCGGCAGATGGAGAAACTGCTGGCGGACAGTCGAAGCGGGCTCATCATCGCCGCCGACCGTTTTTTCGAATGTTACGAGAAGCGATTTTCGAAAGAGGGGAAAAAACGGGCCGTTCCGGCGGTGGTTTTCGTCCCTTCCATCGAGGGCAGGCATCTCGAACGCGACATCAAGGGGTATCTTTCCGGTGTACTCGGCATCCGATTTTGAGAAGTTTTCCGGCAGGGTTCTCTCTTCCGCCGAAGCGCGGGCGAAGCGCATCCTCGCCGAGGCGTCCGAACAGGCCCGGAAACTGCTGAAAGATACCGAAATCGAAGCGGAAAAACGCTATGAAGAGGGGCTGCTCGCTTTGAAGAAGGAGGCAGAGGCGTTCGAGAAAGAGGCGCGGGCGAAAATCGAAACGGCGGCCAGAACGGCGTGGCAGCGGGAACTGGCCGAACGGAAGGCGTCGGTGATGGAGGCGCTGGAAAACCGGATGGAGAGGGAGTTCGAAACCCTTGCGGGCTGCTTCACGGACTGGCTGGCGTCGAGATACGAAGAGGGGCGCCTCGAGCTGTACGAGCGGCTGCCCCGCGAAGGCCTGGAAAAGTTCGAGGTGACACCCGTGCCCGGCAAGATCGTCAGGTTGACGAAAGGGAACCTGATCGTCGCCTTCACGCCCGCGTCGGCGGCGGAAGAGTTCGCGCCGCTCGTCGACGAGATTCTCGTGAAATCGCTGAAAGAGAAAGAGTGATGCCCCATATCACCTACATTTCCGGACCCGTCGTCAAAGTGGCGCTGGAGGGGTACGGTGCGAAACTCTACGAGCTCGCCTTCGTCGGAGAGGCGGGGCTGGTCGCCGAAGTGGTGGAGGTGACGAAGCACGAAGCCGTCCTGCAGGTTTACGAAAACAGCGAGGGGCTGAAGTTGCGGGAGCCGGTCCGTCTGGTCGGCGAGATGTTCAAGATCTATCTGGGGCCCGGGCTGCTCGGCGCCGTGTTCGACGGCATTCAGCGTCCGCTGGAGGAGATTGGCGAGAGGATCGCGCGGGGGCTGTCGGTCACGCCTCTGGACGAGTCGAAACGATGGCGTTTCAAACCTCTGAAAAAACCGGGAGACGCGCTTCGGGGCGGCGACTCCTTCGCCGAGGTAAGGGAGCGCGGGCTGGTCCACCGGCTCATGATTCCTCCCCACGAAAACGGCACCGTCGAGTGGATCGCGCCCGAAGGCGACTATACGGTGAAGGAGACGCTCATCCGGTTGGAAGGTGGATTTTCGACGGGTATGGTGCAGACGATGCCTCTGCGCGTTCCCCGCACTTTCCGACGCCGCCTGAGCCCCGATATTCCGCTTCTGACGGGCCAGCGCATCATCGATTTTCTCTTTCCCCTGGCCAAGGGCGGTGCGGCGTCGATACCCGGCGGGTTCGGCACCGGCAAGACGATCCTGCAGCAGACCCTCGCCAAATGGAGCGACGCCGATATCATCGTTTATGTCGGCTGTGGCGAACGGGGCAACGAGATGACGGAAGTGCTCGAAGAGTTTCCCGAGCTCGACGATCCGCACACGGGCAGGCGGCTCATCGATCGGACGGTGCTCATCGCCAACACTTCCGACATGCCCGTCTCGGCGCGGGGCGCGTCGATACTGCTGGGGCTCGCCATCGCCGAGTATTACCGGGACATGGGGTACCACGTGGCGCTCATGGCCGACTCCACCTCCCGATGGGCCGAAGCGATGCGGGAAA
>JAOZOG010000304.1 GCA_029933395.1 Sulfurovaceae bacterium
CTTCTTCTGCATAGGGCAAGACAAGTGAAATGGAAGATGGTTTGCGGGATGCAGAAGGAAGAAAATGGGAGATAACGATCTCTCCATTAGTATATACCCCTGTTTTTGACATAGTTCCCAAATTACACAATATATCAACTCTAAATATAGATTATTGCATTGCTGGAAACTATTACGCAATAAATAGTTCTATAGTATGATAGAATATAAACTATGAGTTTAGAAAAAGAATCGAAACTGCAACAGCTCTATCGATCATTGCCCGAAGGTGTCGTCGCACCGAGCAGCTGGCTTTCCGCCAATGGTTATTCGCCACAACTGCTCTATCGCTATGTCAGGAATGGTTGGCTGGTAAAAGTGGGGAGAGGTGCCTATGTCAGACCCGCATCCGTACTCGAGTGGCAGGGAGCGGTACTGGGACTGCAGAAGCTTGCAGAATTGCCTTTTCATATAGGAGGACTTTCCGCACTGAACCTCTTGGGTTATGCACACTATCTGCCAATAGGAAAAGAGAATGTTGTATCACTCTACGGAGAACCGAAGCCTCCCGCTTGGATCAAGCAGATCGAAACACTCTCGTTCACTTTTTATAAAAAGCCTCTCTTCGGGGATCTGGGGTTGAAGAAACAGCATACCTCCATACGAGATTGGCAGATTATTATTTCTTCTCCTGAGAGAGCCATACTGGAGCTTCTCTATCAGGTGGATGACGAAGGTATCACTTTTCAGTTCGCATCGGAGATATTCGAGTCGTTGACGACATTGAGCCCAAGAGTCCTCAACGAGCTACTTCATCACTGTAAAAGTAGAAAAGTGAAACGACTCTTCCTCTTTTTTGCCGACTACTATAACTTCTCCTGGGTTAAACATATCGGCAAAGAGATAGATTTGGGAGCAGGCAAGCTGCAGATAGTCAAAGAGGGTATCTATGATAAAAATTATATGATCACCATACCAAGGGAGTTCAATGCTTGAGCGATCGAATGTGTATCACAGACAGGTACAGCTTTTACTGGAAGTACTGCCCTATATCGGTAATGAATCGTGCTTTGCACTCAAAGGCGGAACGGCGATCAATATGTTCACAAGGGATATGCCAAGGCTCTCTGTGGATATTGACCTGATGTATCTACCTGTAGCGGACAGAAGCAGCAGTCTGAAGCATATCGCAGCATCACTTGAAAACATTGCACAGGAGATTGAAAAGAGCCTGAGAGCTTCCAAAGTCTACCGACTGGAGCAAAGAGGAGATGGCACACTCTCCAAACTACAAGTGGAGAGAGGCGGTGTGCGTATCAAGATAGAGACCTCACCGGTGATGAGAGGTACCGTAAAGGAAGCGGCGCCAAAGATAGTCAGTCCTAAAGTGGAAGAGGCATTTGGGTTTGCCGAAACGCTCGTTGTCCACCACGACGATCTCTATGCAGGAAAAATATGTGCGGCACTTGACCGTCAGCATCCAAGAGATTTCTTTGATGTGAGAGGCCTGCTCGACAATGAAGGCATCAGTGATACATTGATGGATGTGTTTATCGTCTATCTTATCGGCTCCTCTCAACCGATATCCAAACTGCTGCGGCCCAATCTTATCGACATCAGCCGCACCTTTGAAGAGCAGTTTGTCGGTATGACAATAGAACCCGTAGCGCTGAAGCTTCTGGAGGAAACAAGAGAAGAACTGATCGAAATTCTGCATCAAAACTTGACACAGAAACATAAAGAGTTTCTGCTTGGGTTTAAAAAAGGAGATCCCGATTGGAGCCTGCTGCCTTTCAAAGATATCGATAAACTTCCCTCGGTCAAATGGAAAATGCTGAACCTTAAAAAGATGGATAAAACAAAACGAGCCAGAGCCATTGAAAAGCTGGAGAGAAGTTTGTCTAATCTGCCTTAGAGCCGCTATCCATCACCGCCAGATGACTATCTCGGGAAATATCACCCGCAAGGGCAAAGGAACCAATCAGCTCTTCTGTTTCATCAAGCAGCACCCCAAGGTGATCGAGCCTCTCAAAATCACAACTCATACGACCAGCCAGTACCTGGGGACCAAATGCCGTCTCGTACGACCGAAACAGCTGCGTGATTGCTTCAAGATGTCGTCTTGTTTCTGCAATACGATCCAGTCCATCCACCTGCTCCTCAAAATCCTCACCCATAGCAGGAATCATCAAGTTGGCAACATCCTCCAGTTCCACCTTCCTGCTACGTTGCGCCAGTTGCTCCAGATAACCGGCAATAAAAGGCTGCTGTAAACATATCGACAAGTATCTTCCCATCAAGAGCGATCCACTCCGTACAACCAAAAGAGCGGGATTGGGCACCATCGGAACATCGGAACCCCCGTAGAGTCCGGCGTGCACCCTCTTGCTTCGAAAAGGAATGATGATATCCCCCGCCTGCAACACCTGTGCTTCATAGGCGGTGATATTGGCGCTCTCTTTGGGTAGATCCTCATCGAGCAGTACGATCTCTCCATCCTCCGTGATGTTTCGAGCACCAATCTCGTAGTAGGTAATGGACTGTTGTGTTCTCACTCTTAGGGGGTAGGCTTTGAAGATACTCTGACTCAATTTCCCCACAGTCGTTAAAGTGTCAAAATTTTGTCTCATTTGCCTTTCATAATTCAGCCAGTCCGGTGGTGCCATTGCATTTTCCCCCTATCTATCGACAATCCTGTGCACTTGCTCAAAAGTGCCATTATCGCTATAATTATAGCATAGAT
>JAOZOG010000305.1:0-1336 GCA_029933395.1 Sulfurovaceae bacterium
CTCCGGTAAGTTTCGCGTTCACCCCGTCGCTGTCGGTCGGGTCGTACCCAGGCACCCTCCCGCTTCCGGTAAATGTACCTCCAGAGGCAAGACGCTGCGGTATCGGCCCGCCGGAAGCGTTCGTGTACACCGTCTTCACATACACCGTATGCTGAGAAGAGGTAGGCTGCTTGAGCTGGTTTATCACAGCGAACGCAGCAGAAGCGTCTATCTTCACCTTGTGGGTAGAAGGAGCCGAGATCTCCTTTTTCAGAGACACCACCTTTTTCGTCGCAGACACCGTGTCCGCATCGACAGGAAGTACCACCTTCGATTTCGCACTCTTCCCGAGATCCTTTATCTTCGCTTCTGCCTTCTTCGTGTCCGCATCCACAGGCGCCTTGACAGGCTTCGGCTTGAGCCGGTTCTCTATCTCCTTCTTCGCCTTCTCCCACTCCGGGTTCACCTCCATCGTAATGCGGTCGCCCTCCACCCGCGTTATCAGCTTCTCTATGCCAAAATCCGCAGGCGTCGTGTCCGCATCGATGTTCAGCGTCACACCGTTCAGCGTCAGCGTCTTTAGCTGCTCCATCTTCTGTGTGGCCGCATCTACAGAAGAGGTCTCCGCCGTCACCCTCGCGGGCGCAGCAGAGATCTCCGCCGCCTTCTGTTTCAGCGCATCGATCTTCGCTATCGACGCATCGATCACGGAAGTGTCTATGTCCACCTTCTTCCCGCTCAACGCCTCCGCCAGCTCCTTTGAAGCAAGCAAAAGAGCCTTCTGCGCCTCGAGCTGTGCCTTTATCGCGTCCAGCTCCACCTGCTTCTGCGCCACAGCCGCATCATGCGCCGCTTTCGCCTGCTGCGCCTTCTGGTCGTAGTACTGGTTCTCCAGCTGCTGCACGTTCTTCAGCGCAGCAATACCCGCACGCGCCGTCTCTTCCTGGCTCACAAGCACCGCGCCGTTCTTCTCTATGGCATGCCCCGCGCTCTCCGTAGCCAGCGCCTCGTACTGGGCAATGTACTCCTTGTACTTCTCAAGCTCACCTGCATACAGCGCCTCTTTCGCTTTCGAAAGCGCCGCCGCCGCGTCCCTCTGTTTCGCGTAGTACGCCTCTGTGTCGCTAAGCTGAGAGTAGCCTATATCCCTGATCTTCTGCTCGATGTCCAGATTCGTCTCGAAACGCTCCTGGTCTATCTTTTTAAGCTGTTCCGCCAGTTTTTTGTGCAGCTTGGCAATGTCGCCTGTCAGCTTCGCCTCGTTCTTCTTCAGCTTGCCCACCAGCTTGTCCGAAGACTTTATGCGGGCATTGTTGACCTTCTCTATCTCCTTGAGCTGCTCATCCGTGTACTTCTT
>JAOZOG010000305.1:1436-2697 GCA_029933395.1 Sulfurovaceae bacterium
GGAGAACCGCGCCCTATACCTTTTGCCAGGTCCTCGAACGCGCTTCTCGCATCCGTACCCATCTCCCTGGACTTCGCACGCGCCACCTCCATGAGCTGGGCCAGCTTCTCAAGCGGCACCCCCAGAGAAAGCGCCGTCGTTGCGCTCTGCTTGATGTCCGCATCGCTTATGAGCCCCTTCGAAGCCTCTTTTATCTTCGCGAACTCCTCATCCGCGTTCTTCCCCATGTCGCTCACGACCTTCTCGAACGCATCGCCGGCCTGCTCCGCATCCGCAGCAAGCTTCCCGAACTCGACCGCCTTCATGCCGACACCGAGCGCACCCATGCCGAGCACGACACCTTTAAGCGAAGAGCTAAGGTTCGTAGCAGACTTCGAAACACCGTCAAAAGCCGAAGCGTACTTCTTCACGCCTCCCTTTGACACCTGCTTCTCAAGGTTGGAGACCTCCTTGTTGAGACGCTTTATCTCCGCCGTCGCCCTGTCAGCGTCAGCCCTGACCTTGATTACCAGCTCTTCATTTGTCATCCGAACACCTCCTTGAGCACTTCATCATTGTCCAGCGTCTCCGCACCGCTCTCTCTCTTCTCTTCCGGGCCGTCCGTCAGCACCTCTATCACCGTCTTCACGAAGTCAAGCCTGTAGCCGTAGGCATCGACATGCCCCTTCCCTATGAGCCATGCGATCACCCATGAGGCTTTTTTGCATCTCCCCTGCCCTCCGTCTCTCCAGCTTCCTCATAGTTGAAAGCCATCACGTCGCGGTAAAGCGCCTCGAACTGGTCCCCGCGCAGAGAAGCGATCGCCGCATCGTCAAGGTCCGTACAGTCCTTCAGCACATCCATCTGAAGCACCTCGATGTTCTCATCCTCGATCCTGCTCTGCAGCCCCAGGGTAATGCGGTACATCCTGCCCTTCACCCCGTTCACCTCGAACTCCCTGTAACTCGCCGGATATTTCTCCATATCGTTCCTTTTCTATCTGGTCGGTAAACCGACCCTACATTTCGCCATTCAAATAATATTCCGATCCCGTCTGGTCGGTAAACCGACCCTACATCATCAAATCACAACATCCGTAGGGTCGGTTTATCGACCGCCATATAAAACCCAAAATTCCGCATGGCCGGTTCCGCGACCACCGAAAAAACAACCTCCCCCGCCGTAGGGTCGGTTTACCGACCTCCCAGCAAAGAGAGGCCAAAAACCCTACGCCGTCTCGAACGTCTCGACCGTGTAATACTTCCCGTTCCACTTCAAAGCC
>JAOZOG010000306.1 GCA_029933395.1 Sulfurovaceae bacterium
GACGATGATCCAGAGCGCCATCATCGACCATTCAAAAGTGGTGTATCCTGTCATTGCTTGCTCCTTTGGAAAATTGTGTGTTTTGGGGATACTATGTATCGAATCGATAGCTTTCCGGAACGTAGAGTTTACTCCAGTTCGGTTCTTTATATCCCTCTTTCCCCTTTCGCTTTTTCAACATCGGTTTCTCGAATTCAATATGTCTGTAGGGAAACTTTGAAAGGATGAACGAGATGGCGTTGAGCCTGGCACTCTTCTTGTCGTTGGAATCGACAATATGCCAGGGTGCATGTTTGCTGTGCGATGCCTCAAACATCGCATCCCTGGCACGAGAGTAGTCGTACCATCGGCGGTGGGACTCCAGATCCATCGGTGAGAGTTTCCACTGTTTTCTCGGATCATTGATGCGTGCCTGGAAACGCTTTGTCTGTGTCTTCTGATCGATCTCGAACCAGAGTTTGATGAGGATAATGTCGTTGTCGACAATACTTTTTTCAAACAGTGAGACGGTATCAAGAAATCGTTGATACTCCTCAGGAGTACAGAAGCCCATCACGCGTTCGACACCTGCACGACTATACCAGCTCCGGTCGAACAAGACAATCTCTCCGGCAGCCGGAAAGTGCCTGATCCATCTCTGGGCATACATCTGTGTCTTCTCTCTCTCGGTAGGGACGGGCAGTGCAACTGTCCTGAAGACACGGGGGCTGACCCGTTCAGTGATACGCTTGATTGCACCACCCTTGCCTGCCGAGTCCCGCCCCTCAAAGAGGATGATCGCTTTCTGTCCGGTCTGTTTGACCCATCGCTGCAGGTAGTTCAATTCAACCTGCAATTTATAGAGCTCTTTTTCGTAAATTTCGTTCTTTTTCTTCTTCTTCATGACTTCCATCCTTATATAGAATATTCAAGGTCACCTTAATTAATATATTATACCAATACATCCTTTGTACCCATCCATAAAAGGGAGGAGTGTGTAGTTTGGGTAGGCGTTATTTCTTGTCGGAGCGGTGATAAATTGTGTTTTGGGAGAGTAAAAAAATGAAACTCCGAGAGCTTCTCACCGAGTGATTGATCAAAATTTCATCGCATTTTGATACAAACTACTTTGAAATTGTTATAATATCGCCACCCAAAAAAATCACAGAAGGAGAAGAATAATGAAACAATCACTGAAAAAACTGATGCTTGGTGCTGTCGCACTATTTTTTGTAGCTGCAGTACAGTCAACAGCAGCAGATACGCTGAACAAAGCAGAGAAACAACGTATCGCCACACAGGCCTATCTCTACACCTATCCGATGGTGCTGATGGATGTGACGAGAAAACAGATGACCAACGCTGAGCCGGGCAAGTACCCCAGCCGAGGGCCGATGATGCAGTTTACGCATCTGCGCAAGTTCCCCCCTGCTGGTTTCAAAGAGGTGGTACGCCCGAACTTCGATACGCTCTACTCACTGGCGTGGGTCGATGTCAGTAAAGAGCCGGCGATCCTCTCTGTACCCGAAGTCAAGGATCGCTTCTATATGCTCCCCACACTCGATATGTGGACGGATGTCTTCTCTGTCGTCGGCACCTATGGCACGGGGACAGATGCCGGAGAGTATGCCTACTGTATGCCCGAGTGGAAGGGCGAGCTCCCCAAAGGTGTGAAGCGTATCGATGTACCGACTTCGATGTTTTGGATACTGGGCAGGACACAGACCAACGGCCCCAAAGATTATGCCTACATCAACAAGATCCAGGATGGCTTCAAGATCGTGCCACTCTCCTCTTATGGCAAGGAGTACAAGCCACCATTCAAAAAAGACCCGACAGTCGATGACAAAACACCGCCTCTGACACAGGTCGAAAAGATGGATGGCAAGACCTACTTTACTTATGCAATGAAGCTGATGAAGCAGTATCCGCCGCATATTACCGATATGGTGATGGTGAACAGAATGCAGCGTATCGGCCTCACACCTGAAAATTTCGACTTCGACAAGCTTCCTGCCGATGTCAAAGAGGCACTTGACCACGCAGCAAAAACAGGACATGATGAGATGAGAGCCTATATGCCGCGTCTGGGTTACGATGCCAATGGCTGGCAGATGCTCACCAAGAGTATCGGTGTCTATGGCAACGACTACCTCCAGCGAGCCACTGTCAACCTGATCGGCCTGGGCGCCAACCCTTATGAGCAGGCGATCTATCCGCTTAATATCGTCGACAAGGACGGTAAGGCACCCGAGGGCGGCAAGAAATATGTGATGCACTTCGACAAAGATCAGCTGCCGCCAGTCGAAGCTTTCTGGTCGATCACGATGTATGATGAAGAGGGATTCCACGTCGACAACGCACTCAAGCGCTTCGCAATCGGCGACAGAGATGAGCTGAAATACAACGAAGATGGATCACTCGATATCTATATGCAGCACGAGTCTCCAGGCAAAGAGAAAGAGTCCAACTGGCTACCCGCACCTGCCAAAGGAAAACTGGGCATCACGATGCGCCTCTATGCACCCAAACAGAGTGTACTCGATGGTGAGTGGAAGCCACCGTTTATCGAAGAGGTGAAATGAAGCTCCCCGACCCAAGGGTACGGGGTATCTTCATAACAAAAGTTTGGAATCGAGTGCTTCAGCCTCGCCTATATGCAGTTTTTTACTTGCACAATGC
>JAOZOG010000307.1 GCA_029933395.1 Sulfurovaceae bacterium
GATCCGGGATATTCAGATGTTCCAGAAAGGCTTTGCTGACGCGTTTGGGGAGTGGTAGCAGAGAGCTGACAAGTTTTTTGCTGCTTCGATGCTCCTGAATACTCCAGCCCGGCAGGAAGTCGACATCTATTTTCCCTTTCTTCCAGTAGAGTGAAGTATCCAGTACCGCCGGCCCGCTGATCCCCTTGTGGGCAAAAAGCAGTGACCCCTTGCAAACCTGATCCGCTACCCTGATCTCAACCTCAGTAGAGATGCCACTCAACTCCTTGAAAAAAAACTGCTCTTTTTGAACAGTGAACCCCACCAGTGCCGGTGCGGTACTTACGATCCTGTGTCCAAAAGATTCAGCCACCCGATAGCCGATATCATCCGCCCCCAACTGCGGAAAACTCAACCCTCCCGAAGCGACAACTACACTTTTGGTCCTATAGCGCTTCTTTGCAGTTTGCAGATAAAACCAATCTTCCTTTTTGAGAACATTCTCTACTTTATGGCCCAAAAGAAGTGACTGTTTTCGACTCTCTTTGTTGAGAATATCCAAAAGCTGATTGGCACTTTTCGAACAGAAATATTGCCGATTTTTCTGCAGTACCGGTTTCAGCCCCCGATCTCTCAGCCACTCCAGCAGATCGTGCTGATCAAAAACTCTCAACACTTCATCCACAAAATAGGGATTGCCCAGATAGTATGCGGGTTCCACTACTTCATTGGTGATATTACATCTGCCGCCGCCCGAGACCGCTATCTTGGCACCGGGCCTGCTGTTACCTTCGAATATGACAGCCCTGCCCTCTCTCAAAAGCGAAGCCACCATCAAACCGCCTGCACCTGCACCGATGATCGCCACATCTATCTCTTCATTCATAGTGAAATTATAGCTGAAAGAGAGCGTATCTCATAAAAGGTTCATCGATAATTTGCAGAGTGCTGAATCTCTATTTCAGGATTTGCGTAAACTATCGCTTCCGAATCTCTGTCCTCTTGAAGCCCGTGTAATGGAGAAAGACATTGGGATCTTCATCTTCCCGGTTGGTATAGTAGATATCTCCCTGTGGTGTCTTCCAGCGAAATCTGAAAGCATCGGTATCGGTCTCTATCTCTCCTGTATGAGGATTCACATACTCCTCCTGGCCCGTCAACACAAGATAGTTATCATTCATAATCTCTTCACGATTGATGCTGCTTTTTCTGGCGATCTCGCGATCGATCTGCCGGATCCTCTCGTATACTTTCAGAACGATCTCGGCCCTCTGCCTCTGTCCTTTTGCCTCCTGCAATACCCAGTCAGGATTGAATCGTATCGAAAAACGCATCACGTCCATCGCCGCTTTCCAGCGATCGAACGACTCTATCGGTGCCCTGAAAGAGAGAGTGCGTGTATTTTTCCAGGTCAAAGCTGCACGCATATCGACAATACCCGTCGTCAGTACTTCGCGATAGCGTATACCGTTTTCCGTATATTCGACGACGGCTCCTGCTGCATCGCTCTGAAAAGTCATTTGTGGAAGCCCCATCTGTACAAACAGTCTATTCATATAAGCCAACCCCTGATCGATAGACTGCTTCTCGCCCGGAAGACGATGCAGTTTCAGAACGGTGATATTGCTCGCATAGGGATGATAGTAGGTGAAGAGTGCCTTGAGGAACGTTTGGGCATCCATAATCTGCTTAACCTCGGCACCCTGGTAGTTGCTTCCCGAAGGAAAGAGGCCGCCGCCTATGCCCACATGAGCGTAAATGATATCGGGATAGATGTGAAATGCCACTCTTCCCGCCTCGTCACTCTTGAAGAGAAGATCGCACTTTGCCTCCATCGCATTCAGGGGACCGCCTACCTGAAGTGCATTGATGCGAAATATACCACCCTGACTCTGCCACCCTTTTGGTACCAAAATCGAAAATGCCCTTTCGTTGGGCTCGTATACTTTTGTAAACAAAATACCTTCATACCCCTGTACCGCTGCCGGCAATATAAAAGGCAGCAGCAAAAACAGTATCACTCTAATAGAATTGTAAGCGCTTCTCTTTTTCATCCTCTCCACCTTAAATTATCAACAAATCATAGCAGTATAACTCTTTACGCATATGCAATGCCTGCTATCAAATACAACAATACTCCATAATAAGTATATCCTTATTTTCCTTGACAATTTTTCATTTGACAATGAATATCAAGCCGATTATCTTCTCCTTTAGAGTACAATATTGATCTTGAGATATCACTATTTTGTAAAATATTTCTGCGGAGAGAAGAAGGAAGGGAGCTTACTGAAATGAATTTACTTTTTTGGGCTTTTTTTACCCTCTCTGTCCCACTTCTTAGCAGTTTTTTGATCATTATTGACAAAAGGGGTAGTGTCTCAGAGAAAAGAAGAGAGACAAAGTGAAACTGATATCGGTCGAAGACTTGGAAAGTCCGGAACTTCAAATCTATCGCACTCTCCGGGATAATCTGACAACACGAGATAACAGCTTCATCGCCGACAGCCCCAAAGTCGTCAATATGCTGCTGCAAACCCCTGTCGAAGTCAAAAGTATACTGGCGACAGAAAGCTACTATGCGGCCAATGAAGCACTTTTGAAAGAAAAAAATATTCCCGCTCTCTATGTCGCCCCCAAAGCTGTCATAGAAACCATCATCGGCCATCGTATCCATC
>JAOZOG010000308.1 GCA_029933395.1 Sulfurovaceae bacterium
TAGACACGGCGCTCTGCCCGGAGGAGCCCATCAAGCCCAAGCGGAAGCTCATCGTACTGGTGGGGATGATCCTCGGGCTGATCGCCGGTATAGCGCTGGCATTCCTGAGGGCCTTCCTCGATGACCGTATCAAGAGCGAAGAAGATATCTCCCACGGCACGCATGTGCCGCTGCTCGGTATGATCCCCCATATCAAACAGGATGCCGAGACGCTGACCGTGATGACCTCTCCCAAATCCATTGTGGCGGAGTCGTTCAGGCATCTGCGTACCAACCTGCAGTTCATGGAGAGGGAGAAGAGCGCCCATATCATCTCCGTGACCTCGACCATCGGGGGAGAGGGGAAAACGACCGTCTCCATGAACCTGGCGGCGATCATGAGCATGGCGGAGAAGAAGACGATCCTGCTGAACATGGATATGAGGAAACCGACCCTGCACGAGAGGTTCGGCCTGGAGAACGCCAGGGGCATGAGCACCCTCCTCTCCAAACATACCGCTCTCACCGACGTGATACAGCATACGAAGTACGACAACCTCGATGTCATCACCTCCGGTCCCGTTCCTCCCAACCCGAGCGAGCTCATTCAGGGCGAGTTCATGGTCAGGGTGCTTGAACAGCTGGGCGAGATGTACGATGTCGTCATCATGGATACCCCGCCTATCGGCCTTGTGACCGATGCAAGGACGCTGATGCACCTTTCGGACACCAGCATCTTCGTGGTACGGGCCGAGTATTCGAAAAAGGGCTTCCTCAAAGGCATAGAGAAGCTCTACCGGCATGAAGAGATCAAGGGTCTGGGTATCCTGATCAACGATCTGAAAATGGAGAAGAACGGCTACGGCTACGGTTACGGTTACGGCTACTACGAAGAAGACAAGAAGTAATGTTCTCTTTTTTACGCAGGAAAGAGGCCCTTCCCGAGGTACCGCGTCTTGAAACGGACCTCCACTCCCATCTCATCCCCGGTATCGACGACGGTTCGCAGAGTATGGAGGAGAGTCTCTCCCTTCTGGGGGGCATGGCGGCCCTGGGCTATGAAAAGATCATTACGACACCGCATATCATGTCCGATGCCTACCGCAATACCCCCGCGGCCATCAGGGAGGGTCTGGCGGCACTCCGCGAAGCGGCTGCCGAAGCGGAAATATCCATAGAGATCGATGCGGCGGCCGAGTACTATCTGGACGATGCTTTCATCGGTCTCCTCTCGGAGGGCGACCTGATGACGGTCAACGGGAAGTACCTGCTTTTCGAGACCTCCTACATCTCCAAGCCCCTGCAGACCGAAGAGATGATCTTCGAGATCACCTCGGCGGGCTACACGCCCGTTATGGCGCATCCCGAACGCTACCGCTACATCAGGGACCCCCTGAAGGAGTACGGCAGGTTCAAAGAGCTGGGTGTGCTCTTCCAGGTCAACCTGAACTCTTTCGGCGGGCACTACGGGAGGTCGGCGAAGGTACTGGCCGACTTTCTGAGCCAAAACGGCATGATAGACTTCCTAGGTTCCGATGTGCACCACCAGAAACATGTCGACACTCTCGGAAATGTCCTTCTTTCGGATGCCTACAGGGAGATATTCGTACACAACAGGATACGGAACGATGATCTTGCTTAATTTTTATATGTTATCATACTTCCCTGTAAAGAGGGGAAGTCTTACAAGGAGGGGAAAATGTTGAAAAGGTCATTGGCCGTACTGGGGGCGCTGTTCATGCTTGCCGGCTGCGGGAGTCTGGACTCGGAGTACCAGCTGGTACAGCACGGGGAGAGTGCTCTGCAGAAGGATGTAGCGGTCTCGAAGGGGAGTATCGAGTACCGTATTCTGCCGCAGGACAGGCTGAAGGTGGTCTTCTACCGAGACCCGAACCAGAGTGCGGAGGTGCCTACGACGGCGCTGGGTCAGGAGATGAACACGGACGGTATCCTTGTCAATACGGCGGGCTATATAAGGCTTCCGCTCATAGGCAAGGTCAAGGTGGCGGGTCTGACGCAGACGGAGGCGGCCGACCGTATCACCCGGCTTCTGAGGAAATACCTCAATTCGCCTTCGGTCTATGTCGAAGTGATGAACAAGCGTATCTACGTGCTCGGTGAGGTCAACAAACCCGGCGTGGTCAAGCTGGACCGTGAGAAGATGACGCTTTTCGAGGCCATTGCCTTCAGCGGGGACCTGACGGACAGTGCGGTGAGGGACAATGTCATCATCATCTCGAACAAACCGGGAAAAGGGCTGACCATGCGAAGCGTCGACCTGACCAACTTCAGGAACATGCATTACGCCTCCCTGATGCTGAGGCCCAACGACATCGTCTATGTACAGCCCGACGGGTGGAAAGAGTTCAAGGTCAAGTCCGACAACTTCACCGCGCCGTTCGAGACCATCACCAAGATCGCCGCGCCGTTCGTGACCATCAAATACCTTACGAACGACTGAGTGGGCCGCCATGTTCTTTCTTGAATGCATCTCGGTCTTCCTCCTCTCGCTCATCATGGTCCACTTCGTAAGGGAACATGCCGACAAATGGGGTATGACTGACATTCCCAACGGGCGAAGCACGCATGTGGACCACACGGTACGCGGTGCGGGCATCGGTTTCTACCTTGCCACGGCCATTGTCGTGCTGCTGTTCAACCATGAGA
>JAOZOG010000309.1 GCA_029933395.1 Sulfurovaceae bacterium
GGTGTTGAAAAAGATTGTTCCGATCTTTTTGCTTGTGGCCTTAACGGGCGCGGCGCTTCATGCGTACGATATCCGCCAGTACAAAAATTCACAGGGCGACGCGGAGTTTGCCGACTATAACAGGTACAAAAGTTTTATCATCGACTTTCAGGTGGGCGAACACGCGACCAATCTGAACGAGGCTCTCGCAAAAACCGGATGGAGCTACAACGATTACGACGTGTTCTATCATTGGCTCTTTTTGAAGAACGAAACGTTTTCCCTTCAGAAGATCAAGGGGTTTGTAGAAGCTTTGCACTGGGAGTTTGGCTCGAAATGGGACGACGTCGTGATGTTTTATCGGAACCTTGCAAATGACCCTTTCGTTTCTATCTTTTCGGGTGTCATGCTGACATGTCTCTTTTTTTGTGCTTTTGGCGTAGGAAAGAGAAGGGGCGCTGTCTTTTTTCTCATTAGTGCCAGTGTACTTTTCGCAGCGGTCACGGTCATGACCAAAATGCCTCCCCCCAGGCTCTACCTGCCCACTATTTTTTTCTTGATGGCCGGAGTCATTCTTTTTTCGGAAAACGGTGGGGCCTCACGGGCGATGCGCTTGGTGGGAGTCGCGGCCGTCGTGCTTTTGGTCGTCGTTTTGATCGAACAAGGCAGCCTTCATCGGCAGATGCGAGAGAAACACGCGAAATATGTCGCGGAGCTTCGGCCTGACAGGTTCTATCTTTCGGTCGACGACGCTTTGGTGCCTATGGGTGTGGATCCCAAAAGCGACCTGGCAAGCGAAAAATTTTTGAGCGTGGTTCCCTTCGGGACCGTTGTGATCCTCGCGAGTGTACAGGGGTTCATGGCGCGGCATGCTTTCACCGATTACAAAGACCTATTGAAAGAGAATGTCTACCTGCTCGTTCCGAAAAAGAGTCTTTGGAAATGCGCATTGTTGAAAACGTATATACGGGAGCACGATGCGATCGTATGCGAGTATCGTGTTGATGAAGAGGTGGATGGGTTGATGGTGGTCAAATTCATCGAATGACGTCGTACCATGTGACGGTGCCGTCCGTGTAAGCCGCCGCGACGATCTCGGGGTAACCGTCGTTGTCCATATCCACCGCCTGGATGTTGAAAACATCTTTGGTGTGGTGGGTGATTTCGTGGTATACGAAACGTTGAAAGCCATCGTTCTCATACCATATGATGGTGTTGTGGGACTTGAGAGCGGCCACGACGTCGAAGTCTCCGTCCCTGTCCAGGTCGGCCAGAAGCACGGAGGGAACGCTTGATCCGGTGATATCGATCGTATGGTACATAAATTGCCCGTCGCGGGTGTTTTCCAACCATGCGATCGTTCCGTTCGCATACGACGAGACGGCGATATCCGGGTCGCCGTCCTTGTCGATGTCGGCGACGGCGACGGAAAAAGGTGTCGGAAATCCTGTGAGGATGGCTTTTTCTGCGAACGTGTCACCAGGCTTTTGTTGAAAGAGTAAAACACGGTCGGTGGCCGCACTTGATGCAATGATATCGGGTTTTCCGTCGTCGTCCATGTCGGCTATGGCGATCGACGATGTCCTGCCTCCGGTAAAGCCTGCGGGCTTTTCCACAAAAGTGCCATGTTTCTGGTAGAGGATGCGCACATCGCCCTCTTTGTTGAAGTATGAAAAGACGATGTCATCCTTGCCATTCTGGTCCATGTCGTATATGTCGACTTTGTACGCATTGGCCTTCTTTTCGACGAGTGCTCTTGGCTCGAATCTGCCGTTATCGTTTAGGTAGAGGGTTACGGGGTCGTTGTCTTTGGCGGTCGCGACGATATCCAGGTCCCCGTCCGAATCGATGTCTGCCGCCACTACGCATGTGGTCATCTGTTTGCCCGTTCCGATCGTCTTTTTTTCGAACTTGTCATTGCCTTCGTTTTCCAGCAAAAAGACCTTGCCCGCTAAATAGGCAGCGGCCAGAATGTCGATGTCGCCATCTCGGTCGATGTCTACGGTAAAGCAGTGATGGGCGCCTTGGACATTCTTCGAGGCGGTATACTCTCCCTTCTCCTGGCAACCGCTCATCATAAAGCCCATGATGACGAGTAAGAGCAGCGACGTTATTTTCATGAAAAGTGCGTTAGAAGCGGTTCTTTTTGTTCGTCACGCCACAAAAGTCGAGATGCTTCAGGTCGCTGACGTCGAGGTGCTTGAACTGCTTGTGAGCCACCAGGAAGACCAGCAGGTCGGCTTCTTCGATGGCGTCGAAGATATCGGCAAGCTTGAAAGTATCGTTGTCGATGAGAAGTTTGGTTTTGGGATCGGTATGTAACGGAATGTTGGGTTCGACGGCGATGATGCCGTCCCTTTGCGTTGCCAGGCGCTGGGTGATGTAGAGAGCGGGCGATTCGCGCAGGTCGTCGATATCTGGTTTGAAGGCCAGCCCCATGCAGGCGATTTTGACTGGTTTCCCCTTTTGCGCTTCCAGCTCTTTGGCCCGGCTTTCCACTTTTTCGATGACCCATTCGCTCTTGTAGTCGTTGCGCTCGCGGGCGGTACGGATGAGCCTGGCGTCCTCGCCACCGGCGTCGACGATGAACCAAGGGTCGACGGCGATGCAGTGGCCGCCTACGCCTGCGCCGGGTTGCAGGATGTTGACCCGCGGGTGGCGGTTGGC
>JAOZOG010000310.1 GCA_029933395.1 Sulfurovaceae bacterium
AAGTCTTGCCGGTAGGTAAAGAGAAGTTGCTTGTATCGAGAGTGATCGTCATGCTATATTTTCCTCATAAACTATCTCTACAGGATTTGTGAATATCTCATCCTTTGGTATAACCACAGAGAAGAGTCTTTCGTACGGTCTGTTCTTTACGCACTTGATGACTCTTGTGTTATCATCCCATAGCGGCTGTTGGTTGTCGTCCACCATCACCTTTCTTCTCTCATCAAGCATTCTTTGCTTCATGATGAACAAAATAATATCTGCATCGTATTCCCCGTCATTACCATTCTTGAGATGAAGAGATCCATCTTTGTCGCTTGCCTGGCTCACCTGGTTTATGAGATAGATATTTATATTGAGCGATGATGTCAACTCTGAGAATGAGTCTGATATGATTGAGTTTCTGTTTACTTCTGAGTATGAGCTTTGCACTCTTATCTTCATGTTGGAGTCTATGACGAAGTGCCGGATCCCTTCTGCATAAAGAAGTTTTATTTCAGACAGCACATCCTCAAGTTCTCTTGAACCATTGTAGTAAAGCAGGTTCGTGTTGATGTAGTTGAACGCTTTGAGCTTCTCGACAGATGACACCTTCCCTATCTCGAAATCGAACCAGCTCACCTTCTCACCATGAGTGAAGCCAGATATCATTTTCAGCAGCAGAGATGTTTTTCCGACACCTCTTGTCCCTGCGATCTGCACAAACTTTCCAAGAGGAAAGCCACCAATGCGTTGGTATCTCCTGTCTGTTTCGTTTACAAGTTCATAGTCAAGACTCCTGATACCTGTCTCACGAGGTATCGGCTTTGGCATGGCTGCAACTTCTTTTTCTATCTCGTCAAAGCTTATTGACTTTCTCTTCCGAATATCGAGATTCACAAGCTCGATGATCTTCAGCCGCTCTTCGAGATAATGCTTTTCTATCTCCATTCCTCTGTCATCATCGTTTTCGGCATACGCTTTCGTAAAAGCGATCTTCAGTCTGTTGGCATTCTCCACCAGTTCCTTCAGCTTTGTGTTCGTGCTCATAGCGCGGCCCTTGCAAGTGTTTTCCTGTGTGTAATAACGAGATCGTCATAATATCTCTTCACGATGGACATGTTCAGATACGACCGGCCATCGATAAAGTCAAGGTCCATCTCGTACGCTGTTCCTGTCAGGGCCTGTCTCAACTTCTCAAATACAAGACTGGTAGGTGTGTTCGATCTTATTGCCCTGTTGATCTGGCGTGCAACATACTTGAACCCGTCTGTACTGAATACCTCTTCATCGAGCTCAAAAGGTTTTCCGTCGTCGGCATAGTACTCTTTTGTCAGTAACGCTGAAAGTATGGTCGCCTCTATGTTCTTTCTCATCCGGCTCTCCTCTCCCAGTAGTCCGGTATCACCTCTGCTGTGTATGGGTTCATTACAGAACCGTTTGGCGCCATAAAGTTTCCGTCTTCAAGTTTTACCCAGCTTGGTCGAATGGCAACAGCATAGTCCTCTTCCTGTCTCTTCGGGCTCTTGAACGTCCCGTCGATATACCCGAACATGAAAGCAAGCAATCCTCTGACATACTGTTTATCCTTCGTCATAAAACGGTGATCCTCGTACGCATCGAGAAAGTCCTGCAGGTCGTCTATCTTTTCTGCAAGTTCCCTTGCATCAGCAATGTCGCTTTTGTGTATTCTTGTTTTTGCGGCACCGATTGTGTCCTTCAGCCGCGCCCTGAATATGTCTATTTTCTGATACCCATTCAAGCGTTCAAAACCATCTGTACCACTCTCATCGTTTTGAGTTTCTTTTTGCTGTTTATCTGGTGTATATTCCTGTTCTTTTTCACCGCTCTTTGATGTATTCTCTGTAGTAGTCTCTGCATTGTTACTGTTTTTACTATATGCTATGTCGGTATTCTCACTTTGCATAAGTTGACATTCTTCACTTACGTAAATCGAGTTTATCAACTTACGTAAAACAACAAGATCGAGAGCATAAAAAGTGACCCTGTTCATATTTATTTTTTTACTTACGATCCCTATCTTTTCAAGCTTGTCATAGGCAGTTTTAAATTCATATTTTGAGAAGCCAAGTTCTTCTACCCAACTGTCACCTTTTAAGTACAATTCATTGTTGCACGGCTCTATAAATTTGTAAAAAGGCTTGTTCCCATTTTTGTCAAACCAGTATATAAACTGCTGAAGAAGTATTGTAGCTGTAACGCTTCCTGTAATCGTATTTAATTCTTTTCTATATGGAATAAGGCCATTATCCCCGGCTATGACTTTCAATATGCTCATTATGTATCTGTATCCTCTCTATTAGCTTTATCTTCATCGGTGTACTTCACAAGCCAGTAGTTTGTCCACCGGTCCGCTCTTCCATCCTCTGGATTGCACTGGTGCTCCCTCTCTATGGTCCCGATCTGCTCTTTTTCGAACTCTTCGCCCACCTGGTGTATGCGCTGAGGAAGGTTTCTCTCCCCCCACATATCGAATGCTGTCTTCCAGTTGATCACATTTCCTTCCAGGAGCCATATCTTGAGTCTGTTCCTGCGTGAAAGCTTCTCTTCCGGTACTGAATATGTATCCACTTTTGAAGTCATAATATCTCTCCCATCTCTTCAAGTCTCTGTCTGGCCATTGCCTTTAGCTTGGCGTTG
>JAOZOG010000061.1:0-8073 GCA_029933395.1 Sulfurovaceae bacterium
TATATTCATTCACACCTTTGTTCACATGGTGAATAAAATTATTCAACCACAATCAATAGCCTTATTTTAGCTAATTTTGGCTAAAATCGACTAAGTTATTCACATTAAGAAATGAAATCAATTTTCTATCATTATTTATTCACATGAAACAGGAATTATCCATGAATATCGGTCAAAAAGTACTACAGGCACTAAAAAAAGAGATCACCCCGATTGAGTATGAACGCTATGTCAAAAAACTGCATTATGATACACAACGCTCACGAAGCAATATCGTCTATTTCGCAGCAGCCAATATGCTCGTTGCCAAATGGGTCAAAACCAAATATGCCGACAAACTTGCCCACCTTTTCGAAATGCAGACCGGTATCAAACCGGAAGTCGAGATCATCATCGAAAAAAATAGAAAGAGCCTCCCCAGCTCTCCAAATGTCGTCGAACAGAAGATCAATACCAGAAGTACCAAACTCAACCCCTCGTTTACTTTTGAGAGTTTTATCGTCGGGGACTCCAACCAGTTTGCCTATACCACTGCCAAGAGTGCTGCAGAGAAGCCGGGTGAGCAGTACAATCCCCTCTTTCTCTACGGCGGCGTAGGATTGGGAAAAACGCACCTTCTTCAGGCGATAGGGAACTACCACCTCAATCTTGGAAATATTGTCATCTATACCACTTTAGAACAGTTTATGAACAGTTTTACCTCTCATCTGCGAAACCAGACGATGGACCGCTTCAGAGAAAAATTTAGAGAGTGCGATCTTCTTTTGATCGATGATGTCCAGTTCCTCAGCCGAAAAGAACAGACTCAGGAGGAGTTTTTTCACACCTTCAATGAACTCTACAATGCCAAAAAACAGATCGTGATGACATCCGATCGCCAGCCCAACAAAATCGCCGGCCTGGTAGACAGGCTCAGAAGCCGTTTCGAATGGGGACTGATGGCTGATATCCAACCTCCCGGACTGGAAACAAAGATCGCTATCATCCAGAAAAAGTGTGAACTCGACGGAATCAAACTCGATAAAGATATCATCAACTATATTGCCACCAATATGGGCGATAACATCCGCGAAATCGAAGGTACCCTGATCAAGCTCAATGCCCTTGGCTCCATGCTCAATCAACCCATTACGATGGAGTTCACCAAAAATGCGATCAAAGACCAGCTCAAAGAGAAGAGAGAGAGTGTCACCATCGATGATATCGTCAAAATCATCTCAAGAGAACTCAATATCAAACCCTCCGATATCAAATCCAAAAAACGAACCAAAAATGTCGTCAACGCCAGAAGAATCATCATCTATCTTGCCCGTAACCTGACACCCAATTCCATGCCGCAAATCGCACTCTATTTTGGGATGAAAGATCACACCGCTATCAGCCATACCATGAAAAAAATCAATGAGCTGATCGACAATGATGAGAATTTCAAAGTCCAGCTGGAAGAACTCTCCAACAAAGTCCATACCGACAGTCAGAAAATTTAGGACACCTCAAATAAAAAAAAGATATAATCTATTTCAGTGAGTAAATGTGAATAAATCAAATAACGAAGTGTATCAGCAGATGCCCCAGTCAGGGGATTTAAAACACTTTTTCACCTATTCAGTCCAAACTACTACTATCTACTATTTATTTAGTAAATAAAGGAAAAAGATGAAAATCAGAGCACCCAAACAGATCTTTGAATCGATACTGATCAACCTTCAACCTTTTTTGGAAAAGAAAGATGCCAGTCAAATCACCTCTCATATCTTTTTTCAATCACTTGATGGGCAGTGCCTTGTCAAAGCAACGGACTCTGAGATAGGACTCCAAATCACAACAAGTCATATAGAAATCGACCATGATGGCTCTTTTACTGCCAACGGAAAGAAATTGCTTGATATCATTCGTATCCTCAAAGATGGCGAAATTACACTGGAACTCTTCGACAGTACCTTGATTGTCAAACAGCAGCACTCCAAATTCAAACTCCCTACTTTCGATGCCACTGCTTTTCCTCTCTTTCCCTCACAGGAAAACAAACCGCAGATTCTGCTCGATTCCCACAGTCTTATTCATAATCTCAAAAAAATCTCTCCCGCTATCGACACTAATAATCCCAAGTTTGAACTCAACGGTGCACTGATCAATATCAAATCGGATAAAACCGACCTGGTCGGAACAGATACGAGACGTCTGGCAATTGCAACGATCCCCAGCAATACGACAGAAGAACTCTCTATCATCGTTCCAAAAAAAGCGATACTGGAGATACAGAAACTTTTTCTCGATCAGATTACCATTGCCTACGACGAAACCAATCTGATTATCACCAATGAAAACTATTTTTTCTTCACCCGTCTGATCAATGGCAAGTTTCCTGATTATGAAAGAATCGTTCCCAAAAGCATCAAGCACTATATTCATCTTCCCAAGAAAGAGATGGTCAATGCCATCAAAATGATCACGACTATTTCACAGGAGATCAAGATGTCTCTGATGGAAGATAAGATTATCTTTCACTCTTTGACCTCCGATAACATCGAAGCCAAAACAGAACTCGATATCAGAACAGGAATGAGTGAAAAATTTGAATTCAGTTACAACAGTAAATATCTCCTTGATTTTCTTTCACAAATCGATGGAGAACTCTTCGAACTCGGTATCAATGAACCCAGCCTTCCTTTTGTTGTCAAAAATGACAATTTCGTTACGATCATCATGCCTATCGTCGCATAAGGAAACAAAGAATGTGTAAATTTATTTTTGTGACAGGCGGCGTACTCAGTTCATTGGGCAAAGGGATTACTGCAGCCAGTATTGGAACCCTTTTGAAGCACTCCGGATACAGAGTAGGGGTTCTCAAGCTCGATCCCTATATCAATGTCGACCCCGGTACGATGAGTCCTCTGGAGCATGGTGAAGTTTTCGTCACCAAAGATGGAGCCGAAACCGATCTCGATCTGGGACATTACGAGCGTTTTCTCGATACCTCTCTCACGCAAAAGAATAACTTTACAACGGGTCAAATCTATAAAACGGTTATCGAAAATGAAAGAAAAGGGAAATATCTCGGCAAAACGATTCAGGTCGTTCCCCATATCGTCGATGAGATCAAAGAGCGTATCGTTGCAGCAGGGGAGGGGAGAGATATCCTGATCGTAGAACTGGGCGGAACGACAGGAGATATCGAAGGATTGCCGTTTCTTGAATCGATCCGGCAGATGAAACATGAATTGGGGCGGGTCAATGTCATGAATATTCATGTTACACTGCTGCCCTATATCAAAGCGGCAGGAGAACTAAAGACCAAACCGACTCAGCACTCTGTCCAGGAGCTTCGCCGTATCGGTATCGCGCCGCATATGCTGATACTCAGGGCAGAACAGCCTGTGCCGGTAGAATTGAAACGGAAGATCGCCTTCAGCTGCGATGTCGAAGAGGATAGTGTCATCGATGCGATCGATGCTGCGACGATCTACAGAGTGCCGATCAATTTTATGACACAGGATATCCTGACACCGATCTCCAAACAGCTTGAACTGGGCGAACTTCAACCCAACATGGATGAGTGGAATGAACTGGTGCTCAAGATTCTCAAGCCAGCGCACGAAACGACGATCGCTTTTGTCGGAAAGTATCTCGACCTCAAAGAGTCTTACAAGTCATTGACAGAAGCGTTGATTCATGCCGGTGCCCATCTGGATACTCATGTCAAAATCAAATGGGTAGACAGTGAAAAAGTGGAAGAGGATGGTGCGGAGAAGTATCTCGTTGACTGTGATGCCATCCTTGTTGCAGGCGGTTTTGGACAGCGGGGAGTAGAGGGAAAAATCCAGTCGATACAGTTTGCCAGAGAGAGGAAAATCCCTTTCCTTGGTATCTGCCTGGGGATGCAGCTTTCCCTCGTGGAGTTCGCCCGAAATGTATTGGGTTACGAGGATGCCAACTCGGCAGAGTTCAATCCTGACACCAAACATCCTATCATCTATCTGATCGATGAATTCATCGATGCGAGTGGTTCGCATCAGGTCAGGACGATGACATCACCTATGGGTGGCACACTCAGACTGGGTGAATATGAGTGCCATACCAAAGAGGGATCGAAACTGCGTGAAGCTTATGATGCCAGCGTCATCTTCGAGCGTCACCGACACCGCTACGAAGCCAATCCGGTATTCAGAGAAGCACTGGAGTCTCATGGCATGGAGATTACGGGAGAGTCCCATGGTTTGATAGAAGCAGTTGAAGTCAAAGACCATCCCTGGTTCCTGGGAGTCCAGTTTCATCCGGAGTTCACTTCAAGATTGCAAAACCCCAACCCGGCCATCATAGCTTTTGTCAAAGCGGCAATCGCAAACGGAAAATCTTCAAAATAGCAGTAGCTCTTCTCTTTCCTCTGACGGATAAAAAATCCACACTCCAGGAGAGTTCAGACAGATGCTGTCTCCTATAAATCAGGTATCTCATTCATGCACATATATCCAAAAATAACACTCTCTTCGCTTGAGGCACTTCTTGAGGAGCGCTTTTCCAAAGAGGGTTTTCTCACTCTCTCTGATCTTCCCCATCCTTCGGTACTCAAAGATATGGATCGAGCCACTGAGCGTATTGTCAGAGCGATCAAATCGGGAGAACGTATCGCATTGATCGGGGATTATGATGTTGACGGGGTAGTATCGACGACGATTATGAAGCTTTTTTTCGATGAGATAGGATATGACCTCATATGGATTATTCCCAATCGCTTCAAGGATGGATATGGTTTGAGTCCCGGGATCATTCCCAAAATCAAAGAGGCTGATCTAGCTATCACTGTAGATAATGGTATCTCCGCGGTGGATGCAGCAGAGATCTGCAGTGAGATGGGTATTGATCTGATCATCACCGATCATCACCTTCTCCCGCCAAAACTCCCCAAGGCCTATGCAATCATCGATCAAAAGCAGGAGGAGTGTGATTTTCCCTATGCGGATATCTGCGGGGCACAGATCGCCTGGTATCTGATCGCATCACTGAAAAATGCACTCAATAAAAAGATCGATATGATCTCCTATATGGAGTTGGTCTCTATTGCCATTATCGCCGATATGATGCCATTGAAACATATCAACCGTGCGATGGTGCGGACCGGACTCACCTCTCTTTCAAAAAGCGACAGGCCGGCCATCAAAGCCTTTATAGAGTATATGAAAAAAGAGCGTTTGAGCAGTGAGGATATCAGCTTTTTTCTCGCACCTCTCCTCAACAGTGCCGGACGGATGGAGGATGCCTCCTATGCGGTGGAATTTCTCCTCTCAAGCAATATTTATGATGCAAGAATTCACTTGGGTCGTTTACTTGAATTCAATCAAAGAAGAAAACAGACAGAAGCGGATATTACCAGGGAGGCACTTGCCTGTATCGATGAAAAAGATGATATTGTTGTCGTATCTGGAAGAGAGTGGCATGAAGGAGTGGTCGGTATCGTCGCGGCACGTGTAGCGCGGATATGCCGCAAGCCGGCTATCGTATTGAGTGACAATGGTGAAGGAAAGCTCAAAGGCAGCGGTAGAAGTTTTGCTGATTGTGATCTCTTCGCTGTTGTAGGTGAGGCACGTCCGTTACTTGAAAAATTTGGTGGGCACTTCGCTGCGATCGGATTGAGTCTCAGTCGGGAGAATCTGCACGATTTCAGAAGAGCTCTCCAAATCATTTATAGGGAGGCAGAGTATCAGATAGAGACTGTAGATCCGGATATCGTAGGGGAGCTTCATTTTCGTGATATCACATTTTCACTCACTTCGATGATACAGCGTTTCGAGCCATATGGGCAGGAAAACCCGCCGCCTAAATTTATCTCAAAAAGTGTCAACATCGTGCAGGCAATACCAATCGGCAGTGAAAAAAATCATCTTCGATTTCTGCTGGAGCAGGATGGGGTAATCCATCAGGCGATACAGTTTAAAACGGAAGAGAGTTATGAGTCTGATACCTTTGCAGATATCGTTTATACAGTCAATGAAAACCACTTTAGAGGCAAGACGACATTACAATTGCTTATTGATAAAATCAATATTAATTATAATAATAGTTAAAGTTCATTTTCTTGATGAAAATTATCAAAATATTATATAAATTAATGTAGAATAATATATCTACACATAAGTTAGAAAGGAGAAGTTTTGGATAAAAAAATGTTAAAAGATGGAATGGAAATGATAGATGCCCATTTTAAAGAAGAGGGTCTTTCACGTCGTGACGCAATCAAAATGTTTGGTGTTGGCGGTGCAGCGGTATTGATGGGCAGCGGTGTAGCCACTGAAGCCAAAGCAAGCAGCAGTGCTGCAAAAGCGAAAATTGTGATTATTGGGGGTGGTCTTGCCGGTATGTCGACAGCAGCTCGCCTGACCAACTCTCTGGATAATCCGGATATTACAGTAATTGAGCCGGGAGAGATCAGTACATCCTATCAGCCCGGGCAGACACTTGTCGGTGGCGGGGTCTGGGACAAGAGTGAACTGGTATATAAAACAGATGATTTTGTGCCTGACGGAGTGACACTGATCAAAGAGAAAGCGGTGGAGTTCGACCCTGAGAATAACAGTGTCAAAACCAGTGGCGGGAAGACAGTCAAGTATGACTATATGATCATTGCAGCCGGTCTGAAGCTGGACTTTTCCAGAATCAAAGGCCTGGGAATCGAAGAGACGATCACTTCTACCAGTGACCATTCACCGGTCAGTAAAGCGGTAGGGAAAAATGGAATCACTTCGATCTACTACCAGCAGGGTTCAGAAGATACATGGAAAGAGATGCAGAAGTTTATCGCCGAAGCCAAAAGCGGTAAAAAAGTCAAAGGTATCTTTACACACCCAAATACACCGATCAAGTGTGGTGGCGCACCCAAAAAGATCATGTATTTGACTGATGCCAGATTGAGAGAGGCGGGCGCGCGAGACAATGCAGATCTTACATTCTATCCGAATGGTAGCAAGATGTTCGGTGTCAAAGAGTACCACGATGCTATCGTCAATCAATTTGAAGCCAGAAATATGAAGTGGAACTACAGACACAATCTCATCGCGGTAGATCCGGAGAAAAAAGTAGCGACATTTATGAGACACTGGAACGAGAAAGGTCCCTGGGATGAGGATCTGGAAGAGTACTCCATCGTGCCAAAAAGTGAAACAGTAGAGAAAGAGTTTGACTTCATTCATATTACTCCACCGATGGTGGCAGCAGAAGAGATAGGAAAATCACCTGTAGGTTCATCAAAAGGATGGGTACCCGTCCATAAAGAGACGCTGCAGCATATCAAATACCCAAATGTCTTTGCTCTGGGTGATATCGCAGCGGTTCCAATGGGTAAAACAGGTGGATCTGCCAGAAAGCAGTATAAGGTGGTAGTGGATAATATCATCTCAATGATGGAAGGCAAAGAGCTTACGGCAAAATATGGCGGATATACTGTCTGTCCTCTGATTACCAGTCTCAGCACTGTGATGCTTGCAGAGTTTGACTGGAGTAAAAAGCCGACACCTTCATTCCCGCTTGATCCTACACAGGAGAGATATATCTGGTGGTTGCTGAAAGTGTATGCACTGAAGCCAATGACGCAATATGGTATGCTTTCGGGTAGAGCATAAATTCAAAAAAGAAAAAGGAGAGAGAATGAAAAAAACAGGTATTGTATTATTGTCGGCTGCAGCACTATTTGCATTGAGTGGATGTGGTGATGCGCCAAAAAGCTCATCAGAGGCAAAAACCTACAGTAAGACACCGGCTGAAGTCTATGCGCAGTCTTGTGTAAAATGTCATGGTAAACACGGCGAAGGAAACACCAAGAAGAAAGCACCGGCACTCAATGACAGACAGGCGGGCGAATTGGAACTAGACCTCTATGATGTAAAAAATGGCGGAACCAACCAATCCTCCGGAACCGAGCATGATATTATGGAACATAATATGCAGAAACTTTTGGCAAAAGGGTATGATTATGACCCAAAAGCAATGGCAGAGTTCCTGGAGAAGAGTTTCTATAAACTTCCAGCAAAGGGTGGATCTGCAGAAGCAGCCCCTGCACCCGAAGGTGAGCCAGAGGCAAAA
>JAOZOG010000061.1:8173-10213 GCA_029933395.1 Sulfurovaceae bacterium
CCCCCACCACACCTTTAATAATCCCCATTTTGCCAAATAATACCTATCCTCCAATAGAGTTATGATATACTTATAAAATCTATCAGTTTATTTTATGGAATAAAGCAATGAACAAAAGAAAAGGGTACGTATATGTCTGGCCGATCGGTACCAGAATTATCCACTGGATGATGGCGATCTCATTTACTGCTGCGTTTATTACCTCTTTTCAAGAAAATATGTTGCATAACCATGTTGCATTTGGTTTTATCTTTCTGATTATTATCATCTACAGGATTATATGGGGTTTCATCGGTCCCCGGTATGCCACCTTCAATACTTTCAAACTCAAACCTTCCCAATTGAAATACTATTTTGTGGAAAAAATCCAGAATAGATGGCGAAAAATACCTGCAGGTCACAATCCGGCATCGAGCTGGTTTACGGTGTGGGCATTGACTGTGGGTACAGTCATCGTCGTTTCGGGTCTGCTGCTTTATGGTGTCCAGGAGGCAAAAGGCCCATTCCGGGATCTCAACAGCAATTATGCAGAGTATATGTTTATTCTGGATGCGATTCACAAGTATGCCTCCTATCTTTTTGCTGTCTGGGTTGCGATACATATCACTGGTGTTCTGATCGAGCAGTTCTGGCATAAAACCGGTATGGTTTTCGCGATGGTGACAGGGTACAAAAAAACAGAGGGTGAAGATACAGAAGTCAAACCTCTACTGAACTCTTTTTCCTATCTTATGATTTTTATTGCAATGGGAACCTATTTTTTCATCATCAGCAGCAATTACAATTTTTTGACACTTCGAAAATATGGGTATATTGATTATAAGGAGGAGTATCCTCTTTTTTATGAAAAGTGCGGAGAGTGTCATAATATCTATCCCCCCTATTTGCTGCCAAAAGAGTCTTGGAGAAGAGTTATGGCCGGCTTGGACAACCATTTTGGGGAAGAGATCACCGATGCAAATATCAGCAAGTCACAACAAGCCGTTATCTTGAAATTTTTACAGGAAAATGCAGCTGAAACAAACAAAAGGGAAGCCGCAGTCAAAATGATGCACTCTCTCGATATTCGCCGTCCCAAAGCTATCACCAAAACACCCTACTGGAGAGAGACCCACAAAAATATACCGCGATCAGTTTTCAAAAAGAAAAAGATCAAAGATAAATCAAACTGCAAAGCCTGCCATAAAGAATTTGAACATGGAAATCTGGATGATATGCAAATCATTTATGATTTTTGACGAAAAAATTACACATTTTTAATAAAAATACGCTATTTTTTGATTCAAATCAAATATTTATAAGCAATACTGCTATAGTATATAACATACACTTATAAATGAGAGTAATATACTCCTATTTAGATGTGAGCTATATATTATAAGGAGGTATGCCAATGCAGGTGGAAGTATCGAGAAGAAAATTTCTTCAAGGTAGTGTAGCATTGAGTGTAATTGGTGGTACGAGTATCAGCGTAACCAATCTTTTGGCAGGTCATGGTGACCATGAGGCCAAAGGGGAAATGTCCGTCACGACAAAAACGGGTACAGGAGAAGCCAAAGAGATTGCGACGCTTTGTGAAATGTGTGTCAACAAATGTGCGGCAATCGCGAGAGTGGAGGAGGGAGTGGTCACAAAACTCAACCCCAATCCACTTTTCCCCAAATCCAGGAATATGCTTTGTCCAAGAGGAAATGCAGGGATACAGGCCCTGTATGATCCGGACAGACTGAAGTTTCCTATGATCCGTGTCGGTGAAAAAGGGGAGGGTAAATTCAAGAAAGTTTCCTGGGAAGAGGCCTATGATGCGATATTGAACGGTACAGACAAATTTCCGGGAATGGCAAAAATTCTTGATGAAGAGAAAGACAACCGCTCCTCCTTCCTCTTCTGCGCGGGTGAAGGTATGGCGGAACATACCTTTAAAACATTCTACTCTGCATTTGGATCATCCAACTGGCTCAATCATGCTTCCCTCTGCCTACAGACAGTCATCTCCGGTTACGGTGTAACACTGGGCGGTTACGCAGCGGCAGATCTGGA
>JAOZOG010000062.1:0-8155 GCA_029933395.1 Sulfurovaceae bacterium
AGATCAACATCATCGACACTCCGGGCCACGTTGACTTCACGATCGAAGTTGAGCGTTCTATGCGTGTACTCGATGGTGCTGTCGCAGTCTTCTGTTCGGTCGGCGGGGTTCAGCCACAGTCTGAAACAGTCTGGAGACAGGCTAACAAATATCACGTACCCAGAATGGTTTTCGTCAACAAGATGGACCGAACCGGTGCGGATTTTTACGAAGTCGAGCGACAGATCAATGACAGACTCAAGTCCAATGCCGTTCCTATTCAGCTCCCTATCGGTGCTGAGGAGGATTTCAAAGGTGTTATTGACCTCGTTACTATGAAAGCAACGATCTGGGGTGATGATCAGACTAAAATGGGCCAAGAGTATGAAGTCGTCGATATCCCTGAAGAGTTGGTAGAAAAAGCTGAAGAGTACAGAGAGAAGCTGATCGAAGCGATCTCTGAGACAGACGATACGCTGATGGAAAAATACATGGAGGGCGAGGCGCTCACCGAAGAGGAGATCAAGGCCGGTATCAAAGCAGCGACACTGGCGATCACAATGATCCCTATGACCTGCGGTACTGCGTTTAAGAACAAAGGTGTCCAGACGCTGCTTGACGCTGTTGTCGACTATCTCCCTGCTCCGACAGAAGTCGCAGAGATCAAGGGCGAATACGAAGATGGTACAGAAGTCACCATCGAGTCCACTGATGAGGGCGAATTCGCAGCGCTTGGATTCAAAATTATGACGGATCCTTTTGTCGGACAGTTGACTTTCGTGCGTGTCTATAGAGGTATTCTCGAGTCAGGCTCTTATGTCTACAATACGACCAAAGGCAAGAAGGAGCGTATTGGACGCCTTCTGAAGATGCACTCCAACAAGCGTGAAGAGATCAGTAAGCTCTATGCCGGTGAAATCGGTGCAGTTGTCGGTCTGAAATATACCTTGACAGGGGATACACTCGCTTCCGAGAAAGACAAAGTCATCCTCGAGCGTATGGAGTTCCCTGATCCGGTTATCTCTGTTGCTGTCGAGCCTAAGACCAAGGCAGACCAGGAAAAAATGGGTATCGCACTGGGCAAGTTGGCTCAGGAAGATCCCTCTTTCCGTGTCGCAACCGATGAAGAGTCCGGCCAGACGATCATTTCCGGTATGGGTGAGCTTCACCTTGAAATTCTCGTCGACCGTATGATGAGAGAGTTCAAAGTCGAGGCTGAAGTCGGTGCACCTCAGGTTGCTTATCGTGAGACGATCCGTAAAGCAGTCAACAAAGAGTACAAGTACGCCAAGCAGTCAGGTGGTCGTGGTCAATTTGGTCATGTCTTCCTCAAGATTGAGCCGCAGGAGCCGGGCGATGGTTATGAATTCATCGACCAGATCAAAGGTGGTGTGATTCCCAAAGAGTTTATTCCGGCAGTCAACAAAGGTATCATCGAAGCAATGGGCAGAGGTATTCAGGCAGGCTATCCTATCGAAGATGTCAAAGTTACGCTTTATGACGGCTCTTTCCACGATGTCGACTCCTCCGAAATGGCGTTTAAGTTGGCAGGATCTATGGGATTCAGAGAAGGGTGTCGTGAGGCAAACCCTGTCATTCTCGAGCCGATGATGAAAGTCGAAGTGGAAGTACCTGAAGATTATATGGGGGATGTCATCGGTGATATCTCCAAGCGTAGAGGTCAAGTCAACGGAATGGGTGACCGATCCGGAAACAAGATCGTCGATGCTTTCGTACCACTCTCTGAAATGTTTGGTTACTCTACGGATCTGAGATCAATGACTCAGGGACGCGCAACCTATGCGATGGAGTTCGACCATTACGAAGAAGTTCCTCAGAATGTAGCCAAAGAGATCATTGAGAAGCGTAACGGCTAATCACAGTATCCTCTTTATCTTTGACCGGAAGGAATTGTTCCTGCCCGGTCATCCTCCACACTAATTATCTATCCACACAATAATGACAAATGACTGCCTGAGTCAGGCGTAGACATCCGTTTTGCCAAAATTTTTGGTCAGCAGGGCATAGAAAATTGCTCTGTATTTATTTTTGTTGGATGTGCCGACTCTTTCACAGACTGTCTGAATGGCTGCATCCAATTCAGCATCCGGCTGCGTCAATCCCAGCTTTTTCTTCAGGAAATTCTCTCTGACCCGTGCCACTTCGCTCTTGTCGCTGCAGGAGACCGTTTCGGAATCTTTATTGTAGATCGAAGGCCCCAGTCCTACTGTTACTTTGGTGATGAGATCATCGCTTAGCCCCAGATTCATCTCTTTGTTGACGGCGATATACTGTGCGATCTTATCTGATTGTTGACTCATAATGACTCCTTTAAGATGGTGTATGTCTGAATTATACCAGAGAAAAGTGAGATTCAGTGACCGTTTTCATCTTTTTTGCAAAGCCTTTTCTCTCCCTGTCCCAGAAGAATCCAATTGAGGCTGACTTGACGAGTGAAGCAAAATGCAGCAATAGCTTCGTAGGGGATCTTGCCTCTCTTTTTAATTACGGCGAAATATTCCGGCGTCAATTCGAGAGCATAGGCAATATCCTTGTTGTAGATATGCTGCCGGTTATCCTTTTCGAGCAGTGTTTGTATGCGTTGCATGACTTGGCTGAAGGTTATCATCGGTTCTCCTCCTGTGAAGAACACAGCTATGTGTTGCGGTTGTTGTTTTGCCGTATAAATGATCAGTAGACAAATGTACTTTGTTGCTAAATATCACTCTATATACAGCCTTTTGTTATCATAACTGTTTATCTGGAAGAGGGGAGAATAGTTGTCAGATTGTCAACTCTCTGACTGGAGGGAGGAGAAGAGGTTCGATAGACTCCTAGGCTTTACTGCTATCGATTTCGATCACCGTATGCACATTGCCTCTGGGATTGAAATCTGCCGTGAGCTTCATCCATCTGGGCTTCAGTTTGGCGTAGAGGGTGTCATAGATTTCATTGGCACTGTTCTCGTGGGAAATGTAGCGGTCGATGAAGCTGTTGATATAGAGTTTGATCGCTTTGAGTTCTATGACTCTCTCCGAGGGGACATAAGAGAGTTTGATCGTAGCGAAATCCGGATACCCTGAGCGGGGGCAGCGGCACATAAACTCCGGCAATTCGATATTGATCGTATAGTTCTTTTGGTGTTCATTGGGCCAATAATTCTCTTCCGCATTGATATCAAATGCTTTGATTTCGCTTTCGCCATATTTCATCAAATTTTCCTTTATCTGTTGTAATTTTGTATAAGTTGATCTTCTGTCAGGTATTTACCGATACCAAAGCCCTGGAGGTAGTCTACCCCGAGTTCTATGAGCTTCTGCTTCTGTTCCTCTTTATCTACCCATTTTGCGACTGTTGTGATATGCAACCCTTTGGAGATGTCGATCAGGGACTTGAGGATCAGGAGCGTATTGGGGTCATCGAGCTTGGGTACAAAATCCCTGTCGAACTGCACTCTGTCGAATTGAAAATGTTTGATATACTCCATCGAGGCATTGGAGGCACCGAAATTATCGATGCAGACCTGGAACCCTCTTGAGCGTATCTTGCCAAGCGTTTTCAGGTAGTTGCCGAGATTGTGGTGTGTTTTTCTTTCGTAGAGTTCGATGATCAATCTGTTTGCAGCGACCCCCTTGTCTTCGGTGATGGAGAATATTTTTTCGAGAAAATCACGATCCCTCAGGGAGAAAGGGGAGAGATTGAAGCTGAAGGAGATATGCTCATCTGTCAAAAGGGCAGTCTCTACAACATGCCTGAAGAGAGCAAGATCATAAGTACGTCCCAATCCAAGGCGGTTGACGATAGGGAGGTAGTCCCTGGGGAGAAGCTCTTTCCCTTCTTCCGTTTTCAGTTTCGCTGCGATTTCGTAACTGTCGATCTCTCCTTTTTTGATATTGTAAAGAGGGCGGTAGTAGAGCCTGATCGCACCTTTTTCCACTGCCGCAACCGTCTCTTTTTCCAACTTGGAGAGATCGTTTGCATCTTTGACTTCGATGGGTGTCGGGTGGGGGTTGTTCTCCTGGGAGGAGAGTTCATCTTTCAGGAGGGCGATACTCTTTTTTGGGTCCACTTCTCCAGAGTTGATGACGGCAAAACGGTAATCGATTTCAATGGTGTCGATGGTCCGGTTCTCCTCTGTGAACCGCTCCAGTATTTTCTGGACACTTTCACTGTCCAAGTCTATCGCAATAAGAAACTCCGCGCCAAAATGCCTGCCGATCCAACTCTCTTTTATCTCATGATTACGTATACAGCCATTGAGTCTGGATACCATTGTGTGCAGCAGCATATTGGTTGCAGCGGTACCATAGTTTTCATTGATAGTGGAGAGGTTGTTTACAAGAAGAATGGCGACTGTTTTGGGCTTATGTTTTTGGAGCTTTGTAAGGAATGCTTCATAGTTGAAGCCCTCTGTAGTCCGATCCAGCAGTGTCTCTTTGACATCGAGTTCAAGCAGAAAATAGATAAAGTAGACGGTGATAAAAACCAAGCCACTCATCAAAAAGGCATTTTCTACTGTCCAGGCAGTGAAGCCACCCTTGGAAAAGGTTGTAAAAAAAAGCAGAAAGACAAGCAGCAGGATTGGAATCCCTGCTCTCAGAGCCAGCTTAAAGCGCCGCGCTCTCTCTTCTCTGGCAGACAGGAGCATCAGACATCCAGATGTTTGACATCTTTGGCATGGCGCTCGATATAGTTACGTCTCGGTTCTACCTCGTCACCCATAAAGAGAACAAAAGTGTCACTGGCATTTTCACTGTCTTCGATCTTGACCCGCAGAAGCCTTCTGTCTTCCGGATTCATCGTTGTCTCCCAAAGTTGCTCGGGGTTCATCTCCCCAAGACCTTTGTAGCGCTGGATATAGGCACCTTTTTTGGCGGATGCTTCGATCTCTGCCAGGATAGCGAGGAGGTCTTTCTCCTTGAACTCATCCGTGATACGTTCCTGGATATTGTTACTGATATAGACCGCTTCATTGTAGTGCGGATTGGTAAAGAGGATATCGTCGATAATCAACTCTTCGAGTCCATCATTGGTTTGGACAAAGAGGTGGATCTTCTCTTCATTGATTGTTTCATTGAGGATATTGTATCCCAGGTCAGTGATATAGGTTTTGATGGTTTTTGCCAGGACCTGATTGTCCGTTCCGACAATATCGGGATTTTCGATCATATAGCGCAATACTTCGGGCAGTGCGAAACGCTTTTCGATCTCTTTGAGTGTCATTTGGTAGTAGGCGACCATCTTGAAGAGGTCGATCAGATCGTTGCGTCCCATCGTTTCGCTCTCTACGACAGAGATACCGTTTTCGATCAGGAAATCGTTGAGTGCCTTGTCATCTTTGAGATAGGTTTCATTTTTACCTTTCTTGTAGCGGTAGAGCGGTGGCTGTGCCAGATAGAGATAGCCCTTCTCGATAACCGGCTGAAGGAAGCGGAAGAAGAAGGTCATCAGCAGTGTCTGGATATGGCTTCCGTCGACATCCGCATCGGTCATAATAATGATTTTGTGGTAGCGGAGTTTCTCTTCGTCAAATTCATCACCGATACCGCATCCCATCGCAGTGATCATATTTTTGATCTCGTCGGATTTGAGGATCTTTTCGAGGCGTGCTTTTTCGACATTGAGGATTTTACCCTTGAGCGGCAAAATCGCCTGGAAGACACGATCGCGCCCCTGTTTTGCCGAACCACCTGCGGAGTCTCCCTCCACCAGGTAAATTTCGGAGAGTGAAGGGTCTTTGCTTTGGCAGTCGGCCAGTTTCCCCGGAAGGGTTCCGATACTCATCGAATCCTTGCGCTTGACAAGATCTTTTGCCCGCTTGGCCGCATCCCGGCCCTTGGCAGCGAGGATGACATGCCCCATAATCGCTTTGGCTTCGATAGGGTTCTCTTCGAGATATTTATTGAGCTGTTCGTAGATGAACTTCTGTACCAGCGGGCGAACATAGCTCGATCCCAGTTTGCCTTTGGTCTGTCCTTCGAACTGCGGCTCGGGCACTCTTACGGAGATGACGGCGACCAACCCCTCTTTGCTGTCGTCACCGGTAATTTTGGTGTTTTTCTCTTTGGCATTGGCATTTTTGGAGATATACTGGGAGAGTGCACGGGTCAATCCTGCCCTGAAGCCCGCTTCGTGGGTACCGCCGTCGGCAGTTTTGATGTTGTTGACAAAAGAGACGACTTTATCACTGTCACTGTCGCTGTACATCAGTGAAATATCCATTTCGATGTCGTCAGCTTTTCCTTCAAAAAACTGGGCAGTGGAGAGAGGTGTTTTGGTATTGAGATCCTCTACGAACTGCTTGATTCCGCCTTCAAAATGGTATGTTTCCTTGATTCCTTCTCTTTCGTCGCTAAAAACAATGGTGATTCTGGGGTTGAGATAGGCAAGCTCTTTGAATCGTTTGGTGATGATACTGGATTGGAAGGAGACCGATTCGGTGAAGATACTCTCATCGGGCCAAAATTCGATCTTGGTTCCCTTTTTTCTGGTGGTTCCAGTTACTTCCAGGGGTTTGACGGGGATACCCTTTTCAAAACCCTGCTCGTAAATGTGGCCGTCTCTGAAAACAGTCAGGTGAAGGTTTTGAGAGAGGGCATTGACGACAGAGACACCCACACCGTGCAATCCGCCCGAAACTTTATATGTATCTTTATCGAATTTTCCTCCGGCATGCAGTACCGTCAGTACAACCGTAGCGGCAGAGATCTTTTCGCTGGGGTGCTCAGCAACAGGGATACCTCGCCCATTATCTTCGATGATCGCAGATCCGGCTTTGGTCAGAGTGACTTTAATCGTGTCACAGTATCCCGCCATCGCTTCATCGATCGAGTTGTCGACAACTTCGTAGATCAGATGATGGAGACCCTTGATCGACGTATCGCCGATATACATCCCCGGTCTTTTTCTGACGGCTTCGAGTCCCTTGAGGACCTTGATATTGCTTGCACCATATTCTGCCATTTTCACACTCCGTTGTATAAATTAGCTTTATTTTATCTAAATATTGGTAAGAGAAGCGTTAATAGGGCTTTTTGACATATTTTTGATATTCGGAATCGAAAGTGCAGGGTGGGCTTTCAAGCCCACCAGGAAACAGAATCCACAGCAACCCGATTCAAAAAATGTTTTGAGAAGGTTGATCATTCATTGGTGGGCACAAGTGCACCACCCTACAGCTGAAGCCCCCGACTCCAATACTATTTCACTCTCAGGGTCAACTCATAAACCCACTGCTGCAGATCGAACATATCTTCATAGATTGTGAAGCATCTGTCGACTATTTTTGGCGAATGAAAGATCTTGCCGGTCTTGAAGGTTGTATAGGCAAACATTGCCCGGTAAAGTGCCAGAGAGGCATACGGTTCGCTTCCGTCAAATCCGGCAGGATAACGTTTGAAGTGAGGTTCAGGTATCTGATAGCCCTTGGCTTTGAGTCTCTCCAGAATATGATGCAGTTCGGTACGCTGCTTTTCATTTTGGATATATTCTCGATAGGTGGCAAGAAGCGGCGGCTTGAAATTGCGTATGCCTGCTGCCACGAAAACCTCTCTATCATCATAGTGCAGATAGAAGCTGCTGCTCTGCATCCGGTGCCCCGCGCCCTGCCAGAAGATGATGCCGATACGTGTCTTGATGGGTTCGGCAGGATGAAGCCGTGCATCGCGGTAGATCCGAAAGAGGGATTTGTTGGTTTTGGGGATGGCGTGAATGGTTGGAACGAGTATCTGCAGATGCTCCCCCATCTCTTCGACGAAGGCTTTGTTGGGGGCGGCAATCGTTTGCTCATAGCGGTCACGGTTGGCTTCGAACCACTCTTTGGAATTGTTGGTGATAATCTCTTTGATGAAAGTGTTTCCCTCTTCGGGAAATCCCTGAAATGGCATGGGCTTGCCTCCTATAACAGTGTGCCGCTTTGCTGTTTTTTGGTGCTGACGATATCGATTTGGTCAGGATCGATGAACGCTTCTCTCTGATAGGCTTCGATAGCGTAGCGTCCGACCATCGCTGCATTGTCCGAGCAGAACTCCAGCGGGGCGGTATGAAGCTTTTTCCTGTACTCCCGACAGAGGGTTTCATAGGCCTCTCTCAGATAGAGATTGGCCGAGGCGCCGCCGACGATGGCAAAATCTTTGATCTCCTCTTTGGCGAAGATCTTTTTGCTTTTTTGCAGAAG
>JAOZOG010000062.1:8255-10200 GCA_029933395.1 Sulfurovaceae bacterium
CCATCATCTTGGCACATTTGTCGAAGCTCTCTCCGACGCTGTCATCGATGCTGGTTGCCAGGATCTCCATCTTCTCGAAGCTCTCTACCCGGATGATCTGCGTATGCCCTCCTGAGATCAGGAGAACGAGAAGCGGCTTGATACTCTCCTTCTCGATAAAAAGTGAATAGATATGTGCTTTGAGGTGATGGACGGCAATCAGAGGGATATCCAGCAGTACTGCCAGTGTCTTCGCCATTGCGATTCCCTCGAGCAGTGTCACGCTGAGTCCGGGCTGATTGGTGACAGCGATCGCTTTGAGCTGAGGGAAAAAGGGCTCAGTTTCTCTCAAAATCTCTGGCAGTGCTACGGCATGCAGTCTGCTGGCCAGCTCCGGGACGACACCGCCATAGTGTGCGTGTTCGGCTTCCTGGGAGATCTTTTTATGATAGAGAAGTTTTTTGCTCTCGATCTCCGTGATGGCAAGTGAGCTGTCGTCACAGCTGGATTCGATGCTGAGTATCATCAGGAATTCTCCTGATGATATGATGAATGATGAATGATGAATAATGAATAATTTTGGTATGCATTACGTGGCAATGCTTTTACTGTATTTCCCTTCGTTCCCACACTCCAGTGTGGGAACGTATATCGATACCCCGTAGGGTCGGTGAAACCGACCGACCGAACTTTGTGGCCGGTTTTGCCGACCCTACGGTTATTGGTTGTTTTTAAAGTCATAGGTTGTTCCCCAAAATCTGTTTTTCAATATACTCCCACTTTCCGTAGCCGCTATCCGTATTGATATGTCCTGCATTTTCGATGACCTCGAGTGGAATATGAAAATGTTCAGCGATCCGCTTCGCTTCATCGACACGCATATAGGGATCGTTATCCGAAACGACCATCTCTGCGTGTTTGGCGTAGAGTTTTTCAGGCAGGGGAGCGGGAAAGAAGGTTTTGATGGTGGCCTCTTTTGTGCTGAGGCTGGGTGGGGCGACCATATAGAGTCTCTCGACCGTTTCAATCTCTCCCTCTTCACAGAGCCAGAACCAGAGGGTATTGGCCAGTGAGTGACAGACAACAGTATCGGGTTTGAAATCGTTCAGGATTGTTTTGACCTGACGCATCCAGCGGTTTTTACCGGGAAAGTGGCAGTTGTCGAGCAGGGGAAAAGAGACGGTGCCGTAATTCCTGGCAGCTTCACAGGCGAGTTCCGCCTGCCAGTGGGGTGCATCGCTGCCGCCCCAGCCGTGCAAAATAAGGAGCTTCATGAAAATCCCTTAAAGGGATTTTCAAATGAGGAATGAGGAATGAGGAATGAGGAATTTTGATATAGGTAGCATCCTGTAGGGTCGGTAAAACCGATCAAATCAATAATATTGTCCACACAGTTTGAACGATTGATGGCTTTACGGTCGGTTGCACCGACCCTACGGTTATTGGGAGTTGGCATATTTTCGTACCTCTCTGTCGATCTCCATAATTTCCCCGATGTTTTTAGCGTGAACATTCTCAAATTGTTTATAGGCATCTAGAACGGTTTTCGCCATTCCGAAAAAGGTACTTTTCCCCTCTTCGAAGGCTTTAATCGCCTCTTCGTTGGCGGCGTTGATGACGACGCCAAGATGGGGGTTTTGGAGGAGGTGTTCTTTGATCTCCCAGATAGGGTACTTGGCTGCTTCGATCGCTTCAAATCGCAGGGGTCCAATCTCGAGCAGGTCAAGTGGGGGGAGGATCTCCTCTTCGACCTTGCCTCTCAGGGCAAAGGCGATAGGGAGTTTCATGTCGATGCCGGCGAGGTGGGCAGTGGTGGAGCCGTCTTTGAACTGGACGAGGGCATGAATGATCGATTTGCGTTCGATAACAGCATCGATTTCGCTGCTGCCAAAGAGCCATTTGGCTTCGAGAAGTTCGAAGATCTTGTTGGTCATCGTTGCCGAGTCGATAGTGATCTTGTTGCCCA
>JAOZOG010000311.1 GCA_029933395.1 Sulfurovaceae bacterium
AAACGTCACCCATACCGGTCCCTCATAGCCGTCATCCCCGTTGGCGGCCCAAGCGGGATACTCTGCCCATATCAGCCGGTAAAGATACCGTTCATCGATGACCTTTGAAAGTGTGCTTCGAACCTCCTGAGCGATTGTTTCGTTTTCGATTTCAAGCAGATATTCGGTATTGAGTTTGACGGATCGGGGATCGATATTGGCGGAACCTACGACAAGACGATTGTCGTCGATCACAATCATTTTGGTGTGCAATGACATGCGCTGCTGACGGCGCTCTTCTCTGGAGAGTTTCGACTCTTTCAGTGGCACCGGTTTGACTTCGTAGAGTTTGATTCCCATTTGCAGGAGAGGCCGGATATATTTTTTGTAACCACTGTAGACGATGGCCACATCGGTCGATGCGAGAGAGTTGGTCACGACCGTGATGTCGACACCGCGATCCCGTTCATTCTTTAGATTTTCGAGCATTGGCCCGCTGGGAATAAAGTAGGGAGATACGATGATGATCTCTTTTGTGGCACTTTCGATATCATCCCGAATACGATGGCTCAAATGGGTTGTCGTATTCTCTTCGGACTGTGATACCTTTTGGGGAAGATCGTAGTAAAACCATGCCCTATCGGCTACCGTCAGTTTCAATATACCGTCTCGGAGATGTCGATAAAACGATGAGTTTTCAATCTGACTGTATGCATGTGAGTTTTCGAAATGTCGTATACGTTCCAGAAATCTTTCGGTACTTTCGTTCAAATCTTTCTGCGAAAAACTGCCCGTCAAAATCTCTTCCGCCATTCTGGCCTGATCACTTTCCCAATAGATCGCAAACGCTTCCGATATCTTTGGCACGATCGAACCAATGGCGAGTATGTCGTAATCGATGAACATGACAGGGCCATTCCGGATAAAGTACTCGTCACCGATGTTGCGGCCGCCGATAATGGCCGCCCTGCCATCGGCGATGAGTGCTTTGTTATGCATCCGCTTTCCAAGTGTTTCGATATCGAGCAGAAGGGCTGTACTCCTGAATAGACGGCGCCAGCGGTTGGGATTGAAAATTTTGATGTCGATATTGGAATGGCAGGTGAGCATCGCCCAGTCTCTGTCTGCACCCGATGTAGTCAAATCGTCGACGAGAATACGTACCTTGACGCCTCTGTTCGCTGCCTCAAGAAGGCGGTATAACAGATAGTTTCCACTTCGATCATCTTTGAAAATATAATACTGCAGATCGATCGATCGAACAGCATGATCGATGAAGTAGAGCCTTGCGGCGAAGGCATCAGCCGGATTAGAGAGTGACAGAAAGGCGGAACGGTGTTCCATGGGTCTGTCTGTTGGAAAGCGAAACGGATCGGCTGGTTGCATTGTTGTATTTTGCAAAGACGTTTCAAGACTTGGAATGTCGTTTGGGCACTCCAGTTTCGATGAACAGGCGAAGAGAAAGAGCAGAGGAACGGTGAAAAGAATCAATCGAATCATGCTGGATTGTACCATAGGGGATTCTCCTGACCAACCATACGGGTACTTTGATGGGGGCTGCGGGGGAGGTGCACCCGAAAAACCCACTGCTCTGCCACTGTTCGTGAAAACAGCGTCGGATTGCCAATTGACGGTGCCACCGCCTTTGATAGCATATTGGCCGGTAGGCGGTAGGCCGATGTGTCGTTTCCGATTTACATCGTGCACGACGACGGAATCGTGTGCCGAAGTTTCCCAACCGCTTTCAGATCAGTTGCGGCTGAATGATTTCATCCATGCCAAAGAGATGACGAAAGAGAAGATCGACAGCCATCCCCTCTCTTTTCCGGAATGCCACGCGTCTGGCACGTCAGGTGTCACCGATAGCCGTGCGGTATACCGACTCAATGATCAGCAGACTTTGACGTTACTGGTAGGTTTGACGCGTTTGGGATGCTCCGCTTTCAACTCCTCCACTACCTCTCTGACGTGTCGGACCAGCATCGATGCCATATCGTAACTGAACCCCTCTTTGGCCACGATGCGGAGTATCGATACATTGTCACAATTTTCAGCGAGTGTGTAGGCGGGCACTTGCCATCCGTAGCGGCGTAGTTTGTCGGAAATGTCGTAAACCGTGAAGTCGGCTTTTTCCTCCTTCAGTTTGAAGGCGAGCAGCGGCATCTTGATATCGTCGAGCACCACTTCCCCCAGTTCCGACTCTTCCACAAGTTCTTTGAGTTTCAGAACGACATCCAGACAGGCACGGTGGATATTGTAGTACCCTTCGAAGCCGAGTCGGAGAAAATTATAGTACTGTGCGATCACCTGTGAACCGGGGCGCGAAAAGTTGAGTGCGAAGGTGGGCATATCGCCCCCCAGGTAACTGACATGGAAGATGAGTTCTTCGGGCAGGTATTTCCAATCTTTCCAGAGTGCCCAGCCGACGCCGGGGGCGACGAGGCCGAACTTGTGTCCCGAGACGTTGATCGACTTGACCCATTTGAGACGGAAATCCCACTCCAGTTCGGGATTGAGAAAGGGTGCGACGAACCCGCCGCTTGCCGCGTCGACATGGATTGGGATGTCGTAGCCCGTCTTTTGGTTGTATTCATCTATCAGACGGTCGAGTTTCTTGATATCCTGATACTCACCCGTATAGGTGGT
>JAOZOG010000312.1 GCA_029933395.1 Sulfurovaceae bacterium
CGAACTCACGTTTGTATGCCGCAAGGTCATAGGGTATCTCAGGAATGAGGCACATCTCCGCACCGGAGGTCAACGCAGATACAAGTGCCAGATAACCACACTCTCTTCCCATCACTTCAATGACGAAAGCCCGGCCGAAGGAGGAGGCTGTATCGCGGATGGCATCGATCGATACTCTGATGCCGTTCAGTGCCGTATCGACCCCAAGGCAGTACTGTGTGCCTGCAATGTCATTGTCGATGGTCGAAGGAATACCGATGAAACCGATATCGCCACTCTCATCTGCAAGCTTCTGCATCCCTTTGAAAGAACCGTCCCCACCCAGTATGACCAAACCGTTTATGCCGTGGGTCCTGAGATTTTCCAGTGCCTGCTTCCTATATGTCGGCTCTTTGAAACGCTCCGACCTTGAAGTGTGTATCTTCGTCCCGCCTATGGAGATGATGCCTGCTACATCACTGTAACCGGCTTCATATATCTGACCGTCGATCAGGCCTTCGTAACCGTTATTGACAAAATAGGGCTTCATTCCTTTGTCGAGAGTATACTCCACAAACCGTTTCAGGGCTGCGTTCATTCCCGAGACATCTCCGCCAGAGCAGAGTATCGCTAATTTTTCCATTTTACCTCACTACTTTCAGTTATGGGATTATTATAACATGATTGACTGTATAATATTTGCATGAAGAGAAATAACAAAAAAACCAAAAAGAACAACCACGTCATTACACACAAATATACCAAAGAGGACGAACAGTTCCTCTACTCTGACGATGCACGCGGTATCAGGCTTCAACTTGATTACCTCAAAGCCGAAACGAAGATGAAAGAAGACGGTATCAACCACACTATCGTTGTTTTTGGCAGCGCACGTGTCATCAGGTTCACCAAAGCACTTAAAAAACTTGAAAAGATCAAGAAAAAATTCGAAGCCAAACCGGATTCTGACGAGTTGCTTGTAGAGCTGCGTTCGGCAGAAAGGATCGTCGAGAAGAGCCACTACTATGAAGAAGCACGCAAGTTTGGTGCACTCGTCGGCCAAAGCGGTCAAGGTCCCAAGGACTGTCATGTAACACTCATGACAGGCGGCGGGCCCGGTATTATGGAGGCGGCCAACCGGGGTGCTTTTGAAGTAGGCGCAAAATCGATCGGTCTCAATATAGAACTTCCCCATGAACAGAAACCAAATCCTTATCTAACACCTGAACTCAGTTTTCATTTCCGCTATTTTGCCATACGAAAACTGCACTTCATGCAGCGGGCAAAAGCCCTGGTAGTCTTCCCCGGCGGTTTTGGTACACTCGATGAACTCTTCGACCTGCTTACGCTCATTCAGACAGGGAAAAACCCTGCCATCCCTGTGGTACTGGTATGTAAATCCTTCTGGAACCGCATCGTCGATTTTGACTATCTGTATGAAGAGGGAGTCATTTCCAAAGAAGATCTGACACTTTTCAAATTCGCCGAAACGGCGGAAGAAGCCTGGGACACCATTTTAAAATGGCACAAAAAGAAGAAGACACCACTCTTTTAGAAATTGTCTTCAAAAACACTATTCGCACTTAAATAAAAGGAGTTACTTATGGAAATGATCGGCGGACTGATCGGGATAATCATAGGTTTGGCAATACTTGTCTTCTGGCTGTGGGCACTCATAGACATTATTAAAAGTGATTTCAAAGATTCGGCGACAAAAGTGATCTGGTTCATTTTCGTCTTTTTTCTCTATTTTCTCGGTGCTGCCATCTACTACTTTTTCGGTAGGCAGACCAAAGCCTGACCCCTTCTCTCTACGGAAGTTTCTTTTCCGGCAGACGCTCGGAAACGAGAAGGTCTCCATCGAAGAGTTTTTCGGCCACAGCGCGTACTTCTTCAGGCGTGATTTTCTCTACCACTTTCGGAAAAGAAAGATATTCTGAGACCGGGGTAGCGAACTTCGCACTCAACAGCAGCATCCCGCTCCAGAAACGGTTCTGTTTCTGCATCTGTTCATAGCTGACCTTGAACTCGGTCTTGTAATTTTTCAGTTCATCTTCGCTTGGCCCCTCTTTGACAAACTTTTCTATGCTCTTTTGAACAAGGTCGATCAATTCATCCTTTCGCTGCGGATCGGCGGCAAAAGAGATATTGCACAGGGCCTGATGGTCGCGCAGTTCGCGGATGATCTGACAGCCAACGCCAACACCGTAGGTACCGGACTTCTCTTCACGAATGAGATTGCGCAGGCGGATGGTCAGAATGTTCTGAAGTGCATCTACCAGTGCATTGTTGTGTATGGAGTACGGCAGGGTGGTGCGGTACTGCAGCATGATATTGGCGATATTTGTCGTATTGAAATGTTTAATGAATGTCTGTTTGCCTTTACGATAGTCGTAAGGTCTGCTGTCATAGTTCTCTGTTCTTTTGGAGACAGGCAGGTTTGCCAGATAAATAGCAATGAGCTTTTCAACCCTTTGGGGCGTGGTGTCCCCCACTATGACAAAGTGAAAGTGGTTCATGTCGCCGAATTTCTTTTTGAAAAGCGAAAGCATCTTTTTTTCATCGAGCTTCCCGATACTCTCCTGCGTATCAAAAAGGATACGCGGATTGTTTTTATAGTAAAATTTCTTGGCTGCCTTGTTGA
>JAOZOG010000313.1 GCA_029933395.1 Sulfurovaceae bacterium
TCCATACTCTGCTCTTGTACCCGTTACTACGCAGATTTTTCTCTTGTTCATTTTTTTATTTTCTTTATGCTTCTGCTTACTTTTGCAAAACCTAAATTAAACTCAAATTTTGTTGTAGTTTCTATAACTTCTCCATCTTCATCATTTTCTAAAATATCAGGTTCAATGTCGATGATCTCTTCCAAAATCTTATTTGATCTCTGCGCTAGTTCCTTTTGAATATCTTCGTTGGTTGTATGCATAATTGCATTAATGTTTCGTGAAAGTTCTTTGATTTTTGCAAAAGTTTCAATGATTGTAAAGGTAGCACCGATGGCATTTTTACTTTTAAGTACCGTGGCAGCCATATATAATCCTTTTTCGGTAAAAACCCAAGGATTTGTTCCTCCAAAGTATTGCTTTGAAGGGGTCACATTTTGTGACTCCATAAATTCCAATTCCTCATCTGATACTTGATAGGCATAATCTTTTGGAAACTTCTCTATATTTCGCTTAATCTGCTGTCTTAATTTTTTTGGTTCTATTTCATAGAGAAGAGCTACGTCCTTGTCTAATAAAACCAATTGATTATTGAGTTTTATTAGCTTGTCTTCAAATGCCTTAAATTTAGTTACTTGCATACATTGCTCCTCATATCAACTCATCTTCCCCGTAATCTTTTCGCGCCGGTGTCCCGACGATCTCATTCCAGCGCATAGGGCTGATGCCGCTACCGGGCCTCCTGATGGATAAATTCTCTTCAGTTAACATTTCTCCAGCTTTTATTTCCCTTTTTGCGATGATGGATTTTCTGGCTACGGCCATATTGGGCATTTCGCTCGGACTCGGCTTTTTGATACCGCTTCCCAGGGCCAATTCGATATTTCGTATCGCTGTGACCATCGCGGCAAGCTCATCGGGCTCCAATGAGGCTCTATGGTCGGGCCCTTCCATTTCCCTGTCAAGCGTAAAGTGCTTTTCGATGACAGATGCCCCCATAGCGACTGCCGCTATCGGTACCTCGATACCCAAGGTGTGGTCGCTGTATCCATAGGCTGTGTCGAAAGTATTACCTACGGTCACCATAGCCCTTAAATTGACATCTTCCATAGGAGTAGGATACATGGTATTGGCATGCAATACAGTGATGTTTTCTTTTTTGGTTCCCGCCTCTGTCAGGATATCGAGTGCATCTTCGATCTCTCCGATATCCGCCATTCCAGTCGAGAGAATGACTCTTTTGCCGAGAGAGCCGATATGTCTCAGATAGGGGAGGTTGGTGATCTCGCCGCTGGGAATCTTGAAGACTTCCAGTTCCAGTTCATCCAGAAGGTTGATACTTTCGTGATCGAAAGGGGTGGAGAGAAATAGAATATTTTTCATTTGGCAATACGCTATAAGTTCTTCATGGGTATCTATATCAAGTTCCAACTTTTTGATCATCTCGAACTGGGATTCTTCCCTGTCGGTAGTCTCTTTTTGATAGTCTGCTTTTTGGGCACTTTTGCTGACAAGGTTTTCTGCCTTGAATGTTTGAAATTTTACTGCATCTGCACCTGCATCGGAAGCCTCATTGATTAACTTTTTTGCAAGATCGATCGAACCGTTGTGATTGACACCGGCTTCAGCAATAATGAAAACACTCATTTTGCAAGGCTCCCTGCTTTGATAAAACCTTCAGTCAGGATACCCTCTTTCGATGTGGCATTGCTTCCAAAAAACGTATCCTCCGCGACAATCGAGCCGCCGTTCACGATAGCACCCGTCGAAATATGAGAGTGATCCCCGATCGTCACATCGTGTTCTATCAATGCTTTAGTGTTGATGATGCAGTTTTTGCCGATCTTTGCACCGGCATTTACAAGCGCATGATGCATTACGACTGTGCCTTCATCAATGATGGTATATTTGGAAACATATGCCAGAGGAGAGAAAATCACAGGCAGTTTATAGCCTATCTCCTTGAGTAATTCAAATAGCCTGATCCTGTTTTCCGCTGACCCGATCTGGCCCACCGTCACGACTGCATACCTGTATTTTTCGAATAGTTTCTCCAGATCATCGTCGCAACCGATGATCTGATAATCAAAGACTTTTTGACCTATCATCTCCTTGTAGTCGACAATACCCGCTATCTCAAACTTCCCTTCCTGCTCTATCACATCTATGACGGATCTGCAATGTCCCCCGCCGCCCAGCAAGAGGAGCTTGGGTTTGGGAGTTTGGGGTTGGTTATTGGTTTGTCGCTGCTCCAAATCCTTCATCCTAACCCCTCTTCCCCAAAATAACACTGCTTGGTATATTGACCATCCGTTGCGCCAGATGGTTTGCATGGGTCAAATCGGCACATTGACAATCTTTGAACATCTTTAGTTCATTCATCAGTCTCCAGATAGGACGGGTCATGACACCACTGTCATTTGTCTCTTTCAAAAATGTGTCCCTCGCTTTCCGATCCTTGAGCATCACTGCATTGAGCCAGTAATTTGACTTGGCATCTTCTGGTTCTTTGATGAAATCAATATCTTCTATATCTTCAAAAAACGCTTCATACTTCACAGCCAATTCTCTTTTGTTTTCCAGGAAACGATCCAATTGTTCCAATTGTGCTACGAGCAGAGCGGCATTGAGGTTTGGCA
>JAOZOG010000314.1 GCA_029933395.1 Sulfurovaceae bacterium
TGAACGCGGCGTTGATCGCTTCGAGGTCCTCTTTGGTCTGAAGGATATCCTCTTCTGCAAACTCTTTTGTGTCTTCCCGGACCTTTTTCATCTCGGCTTTTGTCTCTTCGATCTTGGTAAGCACCGCCTTTTGGGCGCCCTCGATGGCGCCTTTGGCCGTCTCTTCGACCTTTTCGCCCGCCTCCTGTGCCGCTTCGACAGCGGAGACGATCGCCGCCTCGGAGACCTCCTTGATCCTTTGTGCGCTCAGCCGCGCTTCGCAAAGGGCATTTTCCACCGCTTCCTGTGTGATGCGCGAGACTTTTTCCTCTACCTCTTCGCCTTCCCGGATGACGGTTTTGACGCTTTGTCTGATCGTCGCTTCCATCAGTCCGAGCATCTCGGCGCTTTTGAGCTTCAGTTCGTTGACCGCCTCTTCGATATGCTCTTTGCCCTCATCGGCAAATTCGTTCACCGCTTCCTTGGCGCCTTCGAGCGCATCCTTGAGCTTCGCCGAGAGCTCCGCCTTTTTTTGCGCCAGTCGGTATTTGGCCTGGAGCATCTCTTTTTCAACGGTTTGCATCGCCTCTTTCGTGCTTTTCTGCACCCCTTCGACGGCGCCGCGCACCGCCGCCTCAACCGTCTCTTTGCTCTCATATCCGGCGGCTTTGAGCTCTTTGACGGCGGTGCTTACGGCCTCTTTGGCGATGGTGTTGATCTCGACGGCGCCATCCTTGGCGCTTTGCACCGCTTTGGCGACGGCATCTTCCACGATCGTTTCGATCTCCTCGGCAGTCATTTTGCCAGTCTCTTTGGCTTTTTCGAGATGTTCAACAATCTCTTTTTTCATTGTCTCCAACATTGTGCATCCTTTATGTAGGTATTTGGATTGAATCCATACATACACTATAGTTGATTCGGGATGCTTTGTCTGTTACCTAAGAGGCACAACCAAAACAAATCTCAATGCGGCGTATCGTCTTTTTGAAGGTCGGGGCGAAATATCCAAAACAGCCCCAGCGAAAAAAGAGCCCCCAGCATATCCGCGAGCATATCCTTTTGCGCATCCCAGATATCACCCTGGGCTCCGAGAAACTCCACGCCCGCCTCTCCGCCGTCGATGGCGGCGAATATCCACTCGATGATCTCGTATCCCGCCGCGACGGTGCCGATGAGGAAAAAGCCAAACAAACTCGCCAGCACCGGCCCCGCCCATCCTTTTCTCGTGACCAGCTCCGCCGCGGCATATGCGTAAAAGCCGACGACAAAGTGCCCGATGCGGTCGAAATGGTTTCTTTCAAACCCAAACAGATTCGTGACAAAATCGAAAGGCACATTGGCGAAGGTATAGTGCCCTCCGATCGTATGCCAGAACATCCATACCGACATGAGCGTATAGGCGATGTTGCTGAAGCGAAACCGTCTGTATGTCGCCACCAGCGCCAAAAAGACGATGACAATCGGCGTCACTTCCGCGATCCATACCTTTCTATCCACAGGATTTATGCCCAACGCGACAAACTCCGCCAAAAAGAGTGTTGCCAGAATATGCGGATAGTAGTGCGCCAACTTTTTGCTCACTTTACGCATCCTTTTTAAGCGTCGTCAAAACCGTTTTGGCCTTTTGGGCCAACGCCTGGAGATCTTTGACAAGCAGCTTGCCCCGTGAGGCTTCGATGATGTTTTCCTTTTTGAGCTTTTGAATGTCGAGGTTGACCACCTTTCGCACCGAACCGATCATCTGCGCCATTGTTTCATGCGAAAGATCGTCGATGAGCCTGACGGCATACCCTTCTTTTGGGCCGTCACTTTTGGCATCGACATGATGCAGTATCAGCCTGGCCAGTCTGGTCGTCGTATCGAGCAGCGCCAGATCGGCGGCGGCATCTTCGAGCGCATGCATTTTTTTTCCAAGATAAGGCAGGAAATTTTTGTTGAACTCCGGGTGCCGATCCAGCCAGTCGCGCGCCGTTTTCATGGAGGTTTTGAGCAGTTGAAGCTCGTCGACCGCTTCGATCGTGACATCGTGCTCTTTGCCTTCAAGCAGAGAAATGACATCGAACGCATCCCCGCGGCTTAGAAGAAAAACCGTATATTCCCGCCCCGTTTCGGGATCGATCCGCGAGACCTTGACCCTGCCGCCGATGATGACAAAAAACGACTCCACCGTCTGCCAGGAAGCGATGACGCTCTTTTTGGGCAGCGTCATCGGGACAAAATGGCTTAGAATCTCTTCCATCATCTCTTCGTCGACCCCGCGAAAGAGCGAAGCGCTCTGCAAAGCCCTGATGCTGGGAATATAGTAGGGGGAGTCTCTTCTCATGTTGATATCCTTTCTTCTTGTTCATCTTTCATGCGTCAAACCACCGCTCTTTCGCCCATCGGTAGACAAAAACGACCGTAATATAGAGATCCAGCACCGCCTCCGCGATCAAAATCACGACAAAGACCAAAAGTATGAAGGCGCCGACGGCAAGAAAGAGATATTTCGGATAGAAAACGATGGTCAAAAAAGCGAGCAGAAAAAGCACGGCCCGGTATCGCCGAAACAGTTCGCGCACTTTCAATAGCCATACCTCACGCCGATCGTAAAGTCGGGCGTATTTTCAAAGGGCGAAAGGTTTTCGCTCATGAAAA
>JAOZOG010000063.1:0-1248 GCA_029933395.1 Sulfurovaceae bacterium
AACCCAAGGTTGATAAACTTGGAGAGATCATCGAGCGTATTAATGACCTTTTTGCCGGTGAAATCACGGATGAAGATACACTGCACTATGCCAAATGGATCCTCGACAAGACCGTGGCCAACGAGACGATCAAAGAGCAGATGGAAAACAATTCACGAAAGCAGGTGATGATAGGCGACTTCCCCGACGCGGTGACGACAGCGGTAGCGGAGAGCCTCGGTGCCCACGAGAGTATGGCGACACAGATCCTCAGCAGTGAGAGAACGATGAAAAACTTTGCAGAGTTGCTGCTGGATCTCTTCGAAGCGCAGAGGAGGTCGGCGTAGATATGGGGGGTGCAAATACGCCATCGGTCACCATCGTCGGCGGAGGTGCAAGCGGATTGATCGCTGCGATACTTATCGGTCGTGCTGGTATTTCTGTCAGGCTCCTTGAGCGAAACAGCAGAGTAGGTAGAAAGATACTGGCGAGCGGCAATGGAAAGTGCAATATCAGCAACCGGAATATAACCCCTGATCGTTTTCATTCCCAAGATCCAGATTTCGTAGCTACTGTACTGAAGGAGTATCTCTACGAGGTGATCGAAAAATTTTTCGACTCGATAGGGCTTCCTCTGATCGAAGGAAAAGAGGGGAAGATTTTCCCGATGAGTATGCAGGCATCAAGCGTGGTGAAACTGCTGGAGTATGAGGCGGAGCAGGTCAGTGTGGAGATCGTATGTGACTGTGCCGTTGAGTCGATACAAAAAGAGGGGGAGCGATTCGTACTGGAGACGTCACAGGGCAGAGAGGAGAGTTCGGTCGTACTGCTGGCCGCAGGATCTCCGGCAGCCCCTCAGTTGGGTGGTAACGAGAGCGGGATGGGTCTGGCAGAATCGCTGGGTCACAGCCTGACACCAAGTCACCCTTCGCTGGTGCAGCTGGTATCGGACGAGGAGTGGGTGAAGCAGGCAAGCGGGGTGAAAGTATCGGGACGTGTCAAACTCTACAGCAATGGCAGTTTTGTTGCGGAACGAAGCGGTGATCTGCTCTTTACCAATTACGGTATCAGCGGATTGGCGATCCTGGATATCAGTCGGGAGGTGAGCCTGCAACTGGCCGAGTATGCCTGGTGCGAGCTGTGGCTGGACCTTTTTCCGCAGATGTCCAAAGAAAAGTTGACGCAGTTCCTTCTGCATCGTATCCGCAAAGAGAGTCAAAAACCTCTGCCGCTCTGGCTGACCGGTGTGATCAACGAAAAGCTGATCCC
>JAOZOG010000063.1:1348-10134 GCA_029933395.1 Sulfurovaceae bacterium
GATCGCGGGGGGTTCAATTTTCATTTTGCATGGGTCAGCGGGATGCGGGCTGCCAAAGCGATCATCACGTAGGGTCGGTGAAACCGACCAAACACTCTTCTTGCGTATCGATCATCCACATCTTATATTATTTGAAAATCTTTTGGTCGGTTTCACCGACCCTACGCCAATGGCAATTCTCTGCAGGGCTTCCTCGTTTCAACGTCCCCGTTGGGAATGCATCCAGCTTCCTGGAATGTGGGGTAAGGTATGCGCTCCCAAGCTGGAGCTTGGGAGCGAGGGGACAACACTGCAATCGAAACATTGACACTGTTTGTCTGGTGTTGTGGGGGCACAACACCCTACGGGGGGAATGTAGGCGTTAAAGTACTTCTACGACCAGCTTCGTGATGGCAAATCCGCCGATGACAAGCCAGGCGAACATCGCGCCGGCTGTATAGAGCGGTGCCATTCCCAGGCCTTTGAACTTGGAGAAGATTGTACCCATACCCAGCGCGGTCATTGCCATTGTGAGGAGGAAGGTATCGATCTCATTGATGATACCGACGATATTCTGAGGGATGAGGTGCATGGAGTTGAAGCCTGCGACCAGGATGAAGTAGACAGCAAACCAGGGGATGACCAGTTTCATCTTGCCGCCGCTTTCACCGCCCTGCTTCTTCGCATCCCAGGCGAGCCAGAGCCCGAGAACGATCAGCATCGGTGCGATCATAATGACACGTGTCATCTTGACGATGACGGCGGCATCCGCCATCTCTTTGGGAGAGCCGGGAACGGAAGCGGGAACAGCAACGACCTGTGCGACTTCGTGAATCGTGCCGCCGACATAGATCCCGAACTCTCTGGCAGTCATATGGAGAAAGCCCGTAGCGTTTTCGATGATCGTGGTATAGAGGACCGGATAGAGGAACATAGAGATCGTACCGAAGAGGACGACCATCGAGACGGCGACGGCAGTTTTGTACTCTTCTGCTTCGAGTACCGGTTCGGTGGCGAGGACGGCTGCCGCACCACAGACCGAGGCGCCCGATGCAGTCAGGATAGAAGTATCTCGATCCATTTTGAAGATTCTGGTGCCCAGCCAGGCGCCGAAGATAAGTGTCGTGGAGAGCATGATCAGGGAGACCAGGAATCCGTCCATCCCTACCGCCATAATCTCCTGAAAGGTAATTCTGAATCCATAGAGAACGATAGCAAAACGCAGGATTTTTTTGCCTGAAAAAGTAATACCGCTGTGCCATTCAACAGGCGTTTGATTATGCAGGGTATTGGCGTAGAAGATACCCATTACGATACCGATAACAAGTGGAGAGAGGCCCAGTGCCTTGACGGGCTCCAGTCCAGCGATATAGGTCGCTGCTGCTGCAAAGATCGCGACAAATATAATACCGCTGATGGTACCTTTTCGTTTTTCAGTAGAGAAAGCCATAAAAAATCCTTCAATTATTTTGATAATTAATAGGAAATAATACTATAATTCTGATACAATAAGCAAATCAAAATAATCGAAGTCAATTATCAAAAAATATGCTTATAAAGTGAGTCATTATGAAAATTACCCTGCGCCAAATGGAAATATTCCTGAATGTGGTCAAGTCCGGGCACTTGACCAATGTCGCCAAAGAGATGAAACTGAGCCAGTCTGCCGTATCGATGTCGATCAAAGAGCTGGAAAACATACTGGGCCGCCCGGTTTTTGACCGTATCAATAAAAAGCTGATCCTCAATGAGGTGGGGCGGGCATTTTATAAAGAGATCGATCCCATCTACAAAAAACTCTCCGATATCGAATATGAATTCAAGAACTCTCTCAATAAAGGGATGATCCGTGTGGGAGCGAGTACGACGATCGTGGACTACCTGATGCCACCGATTATTTGCAGCTATATGAATAACTACTCGGATGTGAAGATCTCACTCAAGGAGGGCAACAGTAAAGAGATCGTTGACCTGATCAAGGCCGGGACGATTGATATTGGGTTTATCGAAGGGATCGTTTCTGATCATGAAATCATCGAAGAGAAGATCGGTGTCGATGAACTGGTCGTCGTGACAGCTGATGCGTCAATGACCGATGAGTACTATATCGATTCTCTGGCCAGAAAGAAATGGGTGCTGAGGGAAGAGGGAAGCGGCACAAGAGAAGTTTTTCTCGACTATATCAAGGAGAAGACGGAGCCACTCAATATCTTTTTGGAGCTTGGTCATACCGAGTCGATCAAGAGTATCCTGGTCAACCACAGCTGCCTAACCTGTATCTCAAAGATTGCAGTACAGAATGAAATCACCAAAGGAACCCTCCATCAGGTCAATATCAAAAATTTTGAATGCAAACGTGATTTTCTGATGGTCTATCATAAAGACAAATACCATAGCGGCCTTTTTGAAAAGTTTATCTACTTTTCCAAAAGAATGATGACACAGATGCTTGCGACTTAAACTTTCATTTCCCTGCGTGCCGCTTCGTATTCGTGGGGGTGGTTGAGGTTGATGAAGGACTCCTCCTGTTCGAATGGGACGTATAGGGTATTCGCAGTTTTCAGGAGAGTTCCCAGCTTATGCCTCTCTGCCGCCAGGAGCGTTTTGGCTGCGGGGAGGATCGATCGCCTGTAGATGCCGCAAAGGGGCTGTGCGCCTCCCGGGCTTTGGGCGATGACGGCATCCCAGCTACCTTCTCCGCCCCTTTGGTAGAGTTTTTCAATCACTGTTTCTTCTACAAAAGGGGCATCGACACTGAGTATGAAGCACGCTTCATCCGGAATCGTTTCGAAGACGGAAATGAGCGCTACCAGTGGCGAGCTCTGCGGATAGCGGTCGAGGATCAGCGGAGCTTCGAAATCGAACTTCTCTGCTTTGCTGCTGATATAGACCTTTTCAAATACTTTCTTCAGGCGTCGATACTGGTATTCGGCCAGAGTTGGCGCTCCCCCAAAGGCCAACAGGGATTTGTCCTCTCCCATCCGTGAGCTTTTGCCTCCGGCAAAAAGAACCGCAGCAGTATCTTTGAATGTTGAATTAGAAGGCATGTGAAACTCCCATACCATTTTGTAATTTTCTTCTGCTGTGGCCGAAGAGAGCGGCGAAGGCGGAGAGTGCGATAAGTGATTCGATCAGGAACATCGATTCACCGTAGATCTGCCCTGCCAGCAGTGCACCTGCCGATCCTCCCAGCCCGAAGGCAATCCCCAGAAAGAACTGCTGTGCGAGCTTCTTTTGCCTATAGAGGGTGAAGACATAGGAGATGGCAGCGGTATGGTAGAGTGCAAAACTTATGGCATGCAGTGACTGTGAAGCGAAAGTCAGCGGCAGCGAGTCGGGAAAGAGGTAGAGTATCAGCCAGCGCAGAGCTGTGATGAAGGTCGCAGCCTTGAGTATCGTCAGGAGATTGCGCTGAAGCAGGGGGCCCTGAAAATAGAGCATGACGATTTCGCAGAGTACACCAAAACTCCAGAGCCAGCTCGTCATCTCCAGTGAGATTCCATGCGCGGTTTCGTAGATCGTGAAGAAACTGTAGAAGCCGCCGAAACTCAGCTGCATCAAAAAGACACTGAGCCAAAACCAGGGGTAGTGCATCAGGGCGAAGGAGCGATTCTCCTCGAGCGTCTCCATCTTGGTATGGCGATCAAGGTGCGCTACCATCGCACCTGAGAGCAGCGTGAAGAGTGCCATCGCTGTCAGGTACCAGAGGGTTTCGTAGGGTGAAGCAAGGATCTTGCCGAGCCAGAGAGCGATCGCCGTAAAGCCGATCGAGCCGTAGAGCCGTACTTTGCCATAGCGGCTCTTGGAGAGCCGGTGCAGAGAGATCGCTTCGACATAGGGCAGTGTGATCCCCATCGCAGCACCGAAAAGAAGGTTCGCGAAGAGATAGAGCCAAAAATCCTCGATCGTCCCCAGAAAGATCAGTGAGCCCGTGAGTACCATAAGCAGTGCTGCCAGAAAAACCCGGTGATCGAGTGCGATGAAGCGCCGAAAGACGAAGGGGATCAGGAAGCGCATAAACGGTGCTGCGGCATAGATCACCCCGATCTCTGCTTTGGTGTAGCCAAAAGAGAGCAGGACTTTGGGCATAAAGATAATATAGACACCTACCAGAGAGAAGTAGAAAAAGTAGAAGAGTGCCAGAGGCAGTTCCGGCCTGGACCGTGAATGCTCTATTGGTGGCCGGGTTTGGCTCATGCTGCTTTTGACGGTTCTGCCTCGACAAGAACCGTGCCGGAGAGAAGGTCATGCAGGCATTTGTGGTCTTTCCGGAAAAAGGCCATCATCAGGCCGACGACAGTGATCATCGAAAGCAGTTCAAAATAGTAGCGCAGTGCGATCGCGAGAGGGTGCGGCTTCTTCCCCGTGCTGCTGTCGACGAGCTTGATCTCATACGCCCTGCAGCCGGGTGTCTGGCCGCTTCTCCAAAAGAAGAGAAAGACAATGATGAAATTGGGGATCAAAATGGCAAGCCACCCCTCCATCTTGTGTTCGGAAAAATCCTTCAGCCCATCCATCACAAGGTAGGTGACGGCATACATAATCGGCATCAGGAGCATAAAGCTGTCGGTGATAAATGCCTTGGTTTTACTTGCGATCGATGCATAGGGGAGCCTGTTTTTTGGGCCAGCCTTCTGCTTTCTTGCTTTGGGCTCCTCAGGGAGAGGTTTTTTCTGTTTGACATCACGAAAGCGTCTTGTCTGGGCCATCAATGCCTCCTTGGAAATAGTGATTGTGTAGGGTGGTGCACAGCCGACTCTCTTCTGTCAGCCCTGAGGGCCGAGACTCATACTGAAGATCGGCAGAAGCATCGCAGCGACGATCACGCCGACGATCGCACCGATGAAGAGCATCATTGTGGGCTCGAGCATACTGAGCAGAAGTTTGAGGCGGTCCTCATTCTCCTCCTGATAGAGCTGCGAGATATTACCCATGATATTGGCGACTTCACTCGACTCTTCCCCCAGTGCCAGCGCCTGAAGAAAGTTTCGTTTCAGGGCTACTCCCCGTGAGAGCTGCAGGGCATTGGAGAGCTTGTTTCCTTCGATCACTTTCTGCGAAGCATTTTCGAAGCGCTCCTTGAGTGCACTGTTGTTGAAGGTCGAAACAGCCAGTCCGACCCCCTGGGCATAAGAGACTCCCGAACCGAGTGTCAGTGAGAGAATGTAGCTGAAACGCCCCAGCTCATAGTTCTGGATAAGGGTGCCGATGACAGGTGTCTTGAGGAGCATTGTGTCGATCATTTTTTTGAACATACGGCTTTTGGAGTAGGCGACTTTGTACCCCACGACGATAGCAGCGAGAGCGATCAGGATGGCGATATAGTGCGCCAAAAGAAAGTCGCTGGTCCCCAAAACGAACTGGGTAATAGGGGGAAGCTCCTGCCCGGTATCCTTGAAGATCGCTGTAATCTTGGGGACGACGAAGGTGATAAGAAAGCCGCTCATCCCGATCGCCACGACAAAAATAAAAAGCGGATAGGCGATGGCGTTGCCCACCTGTTTTTTGACTTTGCTCTGTGCAGAGAAGAAGTTTCCCATATTGATCAGGACTTCAACCATTCTGCCGCTTTGTCCTGCCACATTGATACTTTGGAGAAAAAACTCCGGCAGTGTGTAGACTTTTTGACTGCTCAGGGCATTGAAGAGTGACTGTCCCTCTTCGATCTTTGTTTTGACGGCATCGAGAAAATCACTGTAGCGCTTCTCTTTGCGGTGCTGATTTTCGAGCAGCTTGATGGCGGTGAGGATCGCCATTCCCGAGTTGAGATAGGAGGAGAGTTCTCTGGAGAAGTTGCTCAGCATCGGGCCGGGCATCTGCTGATTGGAGAAGCCCTCCAGTGAGATCTTGTGGGTCGGCGCGAGAGACTGATAAAAGATCGATTGCGAACGGAGCTTCTGCTTCGCCTCTTCGATACTGCTTGCAGAGAGCGTCCCTTTGACGGTCTTGCCGGATTTATCCATCCCTTTGTACTTGAAAAGCATCTGACTCCTCTATGTGTGCTGTGCCCGACCCCAGCCTTTTTTTGTAAAAAACATTATAGCTACTTTCTGCGTAAGTTTACTTTTTGTACTCGAAGGAGGGTGCATTTATGATGGAGAAATGACGAATTATTGTCGCAATAAAGTAGGAGCTTTCGGCTATACCGGAAGGTGCTGGAATATAATAATATCTTATATCAAAAATCTCTTTTGAATTCAAAAGAGCTCAAGGAAAAATAGAGTACAATCACTCGATTTTCACACCGGATATTCTGCCGGGCAATCTCAAAAATAGAGGGATATTGATCAAGATGATAAGAGTGGTAAAACGTAGTGGTAGAGTGGAAGCGCTCGATGTCACCAAGATCCAGAAATACACGGCTGCCGCGGTAGAGGGGCTGAACAGCGTCAGTCAAAGCGAACTGGAAGTGGATGCAAAACTCCAGTTCCGTGATATGATCAGCTCCGAGGAGATCCAGCAGACACTGATCAAAACAGCGGTGGACAAGATCGATATCGACAGGCCGGACTGGACCTTTGTGGCTGCCAGACTCTTTCTCTACGATATCTATCACAAAGCGACGGGTTTTACAGGCTACAATCATCTGCGTGACTATATGGAGAAGGGCGAAAAAGAGGGCCGCATCGTCCTGGGGCTCAAAGAGAAGTATGACCTGGACGATCTCAATGCCTATATCAAACCGGAGCGTGACCTGCAGTTCACCTATCTGGGTATCCGTACACTCTACGACCGCTATCTAATCAAGGATAAAAAAGGTAACCCTATCGAGCTTCCCCAACAGCTCTTTATGGCGGTGGCGATGTTTCTTGCGCAGAATGAATTTGACTCCCAGACCTGGGCAAAAAAGTTTTATGACATTTTGAGCAAGTTTGAAGTGATGGCCGCTACACCGACGCTCTCCAATGCACGAACCCCCAGGCATCAGCTCAGCTCCTGCTATATCGGTTCGACACCGGACAATATCGAAGGGATCTTTGACGGATACAAAGAGATGGCGCTGCTCTCCAAATTTGGCGGCGGTATCGGCTGGGACTGGTCTCTGGTGAGAGGGATGGGCTCCTATATCGACGGGCACAAGCATGCCGCCGGCGGTATCGTTCCTTTTTTGAAGATCGCCAATGATGTGGCTATTGCAGTCGATCAGCTGGGGACGAGAAAAGGGGCGATCGCTGTCTATCTCGAGCCTTGGCACATCGATATCCGGGACTTTCTGGATCTCAAAAAGAACTCCGGAGAGGAGCGCAGAAGAGCCCATGACCTCTTTCCCGCGCTCTGGCTCAATGACCTCTTTATGAAGCGTGTCGCCGAGGATGGTATTTGGACACTCTTCGATCCCTATGAGGCCAATGAGCTGACAGAGCTTTACGGCGAGGCTTTCGAGGCACGCTACGAAGAGATGGAAGAGGATGAATCTCTGGCCAAAGAGGTGATCTCCGCCAAAGGACTCTGGAAAGAGATACTCCGCAGCTACTTCGAGACGGGCAATCCCTTCCTCTGCTTCAAAGATGCAGCCAACAACGCCAACCCCAACAAGCATACCGGTGTGATCCGAAGTTCCAACCTCTGTACGGAGATCTTTCAGAATACCGCTCCCAACACCTACAAGATCAAAGTGATCTATGACGATGAGAGTTATGATCTCTTCGGAGAGCACGAGATGGTGACGGTGGACAGCGGCGTGACCAAGCCGGGCAAAAAAATAACGGCACTCGATACGATCAACGGCAAACAGGTCTGGATCGTCGAGAAAGAGAAGGAGGATGGCGATACGGCAGTCTGCAACCTGGCATCGGTCAACCTCTCCCGTATCCATACCCTCGAAGATATCGCCCGTGTCGTCCCTACGGCAGTACGTATGCTCGACAATGTGATCGACCTCAACTTCTACCCGCTCTCCAAGGTCAAAAAGACCAACTCCAAGTCCCGGTCAATTGGACTGGGCGTGATGGGAGAGGCGCAGATGCTTGCAGAGCAGGGGATCGAATGGGGAAGCTACGACCACCTCAACAAGATAGACGAGGTGATGGAGGCGATCAGCTACCAGGCGATCAAAGCGTCCAGTGATCTTTCGCTGGAGAAGGGTGCCTATCCGACTTTTGAGGGTTCCGACTGGCAAAAAGGTATCTTCCCGATCGACAAGGCGAATAAAGAGGCATGCAAGCTGGTCGACCGAGGAGGACTCTTCGGATACAATTACGACTGGCAGGAGCTCAAAGAGAAGGTCAAAACCGACGGAATGCGAAACGGCTACCTGATGGCGATCGCGCCGACCAGCTCCATCTCTATCCTGACAGGCACGACACAGGCGATCGAACCGGTCTACAAGCGTAAATGGTTCGAAGAGAACCTCTCGGGACTGATCCCCGTCGTCGTGCCCAACCTCTCACCCGAAACCTGGCAATACTACACCCCAAGCTACGAGATCGACCAGAGACTCCTGATCCGGGCCGGTGCGATCCGTCAGAAATGGATCGACCAGGGGCAGAGTCTCAATATCTTCATCTCACTCGATAAAGCAAGCGGTAAATATCTCAACGAGATCTATATGGATGCGTGGAGATTCGGACTGAAGTCAACCTACTACCTCAGAAGCCAGTCGCCCGAGGCGATCCAGGAAACAGAGGGGGTCGAGGATCGAAGCCAGGAGTGTGTGGGCTGCCAATAAAAGATTCACCAGCAACGTAGCGTGGGCATTCCTGCCCACGATTATTTATTCTTCTTTCAAATTCGAAACTATTTTAGAGATGCTCTAGGAGTCTGTCGGACTCAAGCTCAATTGACTGCAAAATCCACTCTTTTGCCCT
>JAOZOG010000315.1 GCA_029933395.1 Sulfurovaceae bacterium
TTGACATGGTGTGCCGACATAATCACCGCACCGGCGCCCAGAAAGAGCAGTGCTTTAAAGACGGCGTGGTTGACCAGATGGGTCATCCCTGCCGCCAGTGAACCAACTCCCAGACCGACAAAAGCGATCGAGAGGTGTGACATCGTCGAGTAGGCAAGAACTTTTTTGAGCTCACGCTGCACCAGCGCACTCGTCGCACCGATGAAGGCACTCAGTGCCCCGACCGTCGCGACGACTAGAAGTGCTTCGGCTGCGACATAGAAGTCGAAGAGCCGTGCCACGATATAGATACCGCTGTTGACCATCGTCGCACCGTGGATCAGTGCCGAGACGGTCGTCGGACCCTCCATCGCACGCATCAGCCACGGGAAGAGCGGGAACTGTCCCGACTTGCCGATCGCAGCGATGAAGATAAAGACGGCGATGATGAACATCATATTTTCATTCAACTTGCCGGCAGCGGAGAGCTCATTGAGCTTGACCATATCGAGCGTTCCCGTGAAGTAAAAGAGCAACCCAATCGCCGCAAAGAGGAAGATATCTCCGAAGCGGGTAAAGAGGAAGGCGCTCACCCCTGCATCCGCAGGATCTTTCTGCTGGTGCCAGAATGAGATGAGCAGGTAGCTCGCCAGCCCCATAAACTCCCAGCCGATGAAGAGCCCCACCATATCTTTGGCACTCACCAACAGGATCATTCCGCCGATAAAGAAGAGTACCTTGGCATAGTAGCGCGGCTGGTGAGGATCTTCTCCCATATAGTCATGGGCGAAGTGGATATCGAGCAGTCCCAGTCCTGTCGCGATCAACAGCATCACCAGGGAGAGTTTGTCGATGTAGATACCGAAGGGGATCGAAAAGGAGCCGACCTCGAACCAGGTCATCGGAATATCGATCGGTGCCTCATAGCCCAGCAAAAGGATCAGCGTAATCAAAAAGAGCAACGCTCCCGTGATCTCCGCTGTCCAGAAAGCATAAGAGGTTTTTTTCAAACCTGCCGTGAAAGCGACGATCGCTCCCAGAACAGGCAGTATGAGCAGTAAAATTGCCAGTGTCGTCATGAGAGCTCCTCCCTTTCGATTTCATCCGGAATCACTGCACCGGTGAGCTTGTTTGTCACGGCGAAGATCAATACGCCTGCCGCCGCTTCCAGTGTCGCAAGGATCATCACCATATATGCCAGAGCGATATTTTCCGTCATCCCCAGATAGTGTGCACTGGTTGCCAGCATCATAATGACGGCATTGAGCAGCATCTCGAGAGAAAAGAAGATCCGCAGAAAATCCCTGCCGGAACTGACACCGTAGAGACCAATCGCAAAGAGTCCGAAGGCAAAGATCATTTCGATACTAAACATTCCAGCTCCTTTTATTTTTGGATTTTCTGGCGCCCAGCATGCCTGCCATCTTTACCGTACCGTAGAGCAGACTGCTTCCGATCAAGGCAAAAAGGATCACCATATCACTGAAACTTGCCGCAAAGAGGTGAATATCCTCTACCGGCTTATCGGCAGCCATCTGCAGTTTCGGTACAGCACGCAGGAAAAGTACCGAAAGTACCGCGAAGACCAGCAGGGCACTCGCAGCCGCCCAGGGGCGGGTCTTGGCTTTGGGAAACTCCACACCGATGATCGTGACGCCAAAAAGCATCAATACCACGATCCCGCCGGTATAGACAAAGATCTGAAACAGCCCAAGAAGCTTGGCATCCAGACCGATATAGTAGATCCCGAGTAAAAACATCATCATCGCAAAACTCGTGATTGCAGGTACACTCCGCTTGAGTGTCAGCGATGCTGCCGCCAGTACCAGGACTGCGGTCAAAAGTAAGAGTGTCACGATATACCTCCTGCACTGAAATCGGGTGTCCCGTCAGAGGCCACCTTTTTGCTTTCGGCCTTTTTCTCTTCAATCGTCTTGCCCTCCGCTTCAGCCTTCTTCCTGGCTTCCGCTTCCGCAGCTCGCTTTTTGGCCGCCATCTCTTTTTTGACTCTGGCTGCCTCTTCGGCTTCGAGTCGACTGTCGATATAGCTCTGAGGTACATCGACATGGACCCAGAAGTCAGTCTGATCCTCGTGCCAACCGCCGCTGAGCATATCGTAGCGTCCGCCACTCAGAACGATCGACTTCTCCGGTTTGGTCGGGCAGACCTCCTCACAGAGTCCGCAGAAGATACAGACCGAGAGGTTGACTTCGGGAACGATGTTCCGCTTCTTGAAAGGGAGCTTCTTCATCGTGATCGCAGAAACAGGGCAGATCTTGTTGCAGGCATCACAGCCGATACATGTTTCATAATCGATCCGGTGTTCTCCGCGGTAGCGAGCAGGATGATGCATCGCTTCATAGCGCACATCGACCTGTGCAGGACTCTTGACGGTCAGGGCTTTGGAGACCCTGAGCACTTTTTTCATAATATCAATGATCAGCATTTAGACTCCTGCAAAAAAGAGATTTTTGGCCAGCATGACCCAGGCAACATTGAGCAGGCTGATCGGCACCAGATAGCGCCAGGAGAAGCGCAGCATCTGTTTGAGCGTGATACGCGGTGTCGCGGCACGGATCGTCATCATCACGACGGCGACCAGCATCATCTTGAGGAAGAACCAGCTGTA
>JAOZOG010000064.1 GCA_029933395.1 Sulfurovaceae bacterium
GTATGGCGGTGAGATGAAGAAGGGTATCTTCTCCATGATGAACTACTGGCTTCCACTCGAGGGCAAGATGGCGATGCACTGTTCTGCCAATGTCGGCAAAGAGAATGATGTCTGTCTCTTCTTCGGCCTTTCCGGTACAGGCAAAACGACACTCTCTACGGATCCGCATCGTGCACTGATCGGAGATGATGAGCATGGTTGGGATGAGCACGGTGTCTTCAACTTTGAGGGCGGCTGTTACGCCAAGGTCATCGATCTCGATCCGGAGAGTGAACCTGAAATCTATGGTGCCATCAGAAAAGATGCACTTTTGGAAAATGTCGTTCATGATAAATATGGCTATGTCGATTACAGTGACAACTCCAAGACGGAAAATACCAGAGTCTCTTATCCGATAGAACATATCGAGAATCACAAAGAGAATCTGATGGCAGGCCACCCCAACAACATCATTTTCCTGACAGCTGATGCCTTCGGTGTACTTCCTCCTGTGAGCAAGTTGACCAAAGAGCAGGCGATGTACTACTTCCTCAGTGGATATACGGCAAAAGTTGCCGGTACCGAGCTGGGAATCACAGAGCCTGTCGCCACCTTCTCTGCCTGTTTTGGTGAAGCATTCCTCCCGCTCCACCCAACAGAGTATGCCAAGCTTCTCGGAACCAAGATCGACGAGCATGATGTCCATGTCTATCTGGTCAATACAGGCTGGACAGGAGGTCCGTACGGTGTCGGTAAACGTATGAGCATTAAAGATACCAGAGCATGTATTGACGGTATTCTGAATGGTTCGATCAAGGATGCCGAGTTTGAAACACTCGACCTCTTCAATCTCTCAGTGCCCAAATCACTGGAGGGTGTCAAGGACAACAATATCCTGAACCCTAGAAACACATGGGAGAACAAAGAGGAGTATGACGCAGCCCTTAGAAAGCTGGCTGGTATGTTTATCGAAAACTTCCATCGCTATGACAACAGTGGAAGCGAATTCGACTATGCAGAGGCAGGTCCAAAACTCTAGTTTAGTTCTTCGTTCCTTTTCTTCTTCATCGGAGAGTTTTTACTCTCCGGAATCATACTTCTTTTGCAATATGTTACGAATCTATCCATTAAACATAAAAAATTCTTATTTTTAAAAATTTGTCAATCCACTATAAATATTTATAGATATGATTATACTACATCAAAAATACTTATTTATAAATTGCTATAAATATCTATATTTACACATAAAAGGAAATTAATAGATGAACCAGAGAATCAAAATAGCTTCGGGTACAATCGCACTGTCATTGCTGACATCCACACTGCTGCATGCAACCAACGGAGACACGCTGATAGCCGTCGGAGCCAAAGCCAGAGGAATGGGGGGTACGGGCATCGCGATCAGCCATGGGGCGGAATCCACATTGATCAACCCTGCGCTGATCACTTCAATAGAGAATACCGAAATTTCATTCGGCGGTACTATCTTCATGCCTGATATCAGTGCCTCTATGGGCCAGGCACCTCTCTATGACAGCGGTGCAAATATCAATATCATCCCAGCTGTCTCGATCGCGAACAGGATCAATGAAAATTGGTTTATCGGGATTGGCATGTGGGGTACGGCCGGTATGGGTGTCGATTATCGAGATGCGCACAGGGACCCGATGGATTCAGGCAATATGCATATGGTGACGAATCTCCAGTTGATGCAGTTTGGAGTGCCGATCGCCTATAGGTATTCCGGTTTCAGTTTTGCCGTCACGCCGATACTGCAATATGGTGCACTGGATATGAACTACAATGACTTTACAGGCAGCAGTGTCGGGGCGGGTGTATCCCAGGATCTCTCTTTTGGGTACAGTATCGGTGCGACTTATGACTTCGCAGAAGCAGGCGCAGAGGGTCTGACGATCGGTATGGTTTACAAATCCAAGATCGATATGGACTACAGTGACCAACTCTCCGTAGCGACGAAGCCATTTGTTGATTTCGGTATTTTTCCGGGTGTGATGGGAAATCATCTGGAGCAGCCCGCCGAGATCGGTGTAGGAATCGCCTATGTTTTGGGGGCACATACATTGGCGTTTGACTACAGAAATGTTCAGTGGTCCAAAGCTCAGGGCTATCAGGATTTTGGCTGGGAGGATCAGGATGTCTTCGCCCTGGGATATCAGTATCAGCAGGACAACTGGGCATTGAGACTGGGATACAATTATGGTTCGCATCCTATAGCAGAGGCACCGTCTGGACCTCAGGTCATTGCACCGGGCAGTTATGCGCAGGCAGGTGGAAACGCCATCAACCTGATGAACTTGCTTGGATTCCCTGCAACGGCGGAGAGTCACTATACGATAGGTGGAAGCTATAGTTTTTCAGAGACTTTCTCTCTGGATCTTGCCTATGTCTATGCACCAAAGACCACGACCACGATGAATACCATTGTCGGCGTCAATCCATCAACGGGTGAGATGTATACCGGTCCCTGTACGGTAGAGCATACCGAATCAGGCTTGACCTTCCAATTGACATACAAGTTTTAGTACGAACTATAGCCTTGCTGTAAATTAGGAAATTGCCCCCACTCACATAGAGATGAGGAGTGTAGTTCCGAACTCTCCTGAAGTAAAGGGCACCTCTAAGTATTCTCGCGTAGGGTTGTGCACTTGTGCCCACCATTTGCAGGTCACACCTTCTTTGGTGGGCTTGAAAGCGCCACCCTGCGGATATCCATATTTTTTGTGGGCAGTGCACTTGTGTACACCGCTTCAACTATAAAACCCAATCCTTCCAATCACACTTCTTTCGATATAATACTTTTCCAAAACTGCCACAAAGAGTCATCATGTCATTTTCTTCCCTGGGGCTATCCAAAGAGATTCTCGAAGCACTGAAACTGAAGGGGTACCAAAAGCCCACAGCGATCCAAAAAGAGCTGATACCGGCCATTCTCTCCGGAAGAGATATTTTGGCGGGAGCAGAGACAGGTACAGGAAAAACCGCAGGCTTTGTGCTTCCGCTACTACACCAAATTATACAGAAACAGATCTCCAGAGAGCAGGGCAGCGCAGAGAGGCCGAGAGAACATTCACTCAGGGTATTGATCCTGGCACCCACCAGAGAATTGGCAATGCAGATTTCAGAGCAGATCACGCAGTATGGGCATTTTCTCCCGCTGAAAAATATGGTTGTTTATGGCGGCAGTCCGGTTGCAGCCCAGGCGAAGCGTATGGCAGGGGGAATCGATATTTTGACAGGTACACCGGGACGTATATGGGAGCATCTGGAGCGAAAAAATCTTGACTTGAGAAGTGTCGACTATCTGGTGCTGGATGAGGCGGACAGGATCCTGGATATGGGCTTTGTCGCCGAAGTCTCCCGAATCGTCCAGTCGCTCAGGCCGGATGTTCAGAAGATTCTTATCACGGCAACCCTGACCGGAAGTGTCAAAACATTGGGGCAAAGTATACTCCGTAAACCGCTCTCTATCGAAACGGCTCCAAAGAAAAAAAAGCCGCTCTCTCTCAGGCAGGTTCTGCATCCTGTCGAGAAGGAGAAGAAACCGGAACTTCTCTCCTATCTAATAGGTTCGAGAAACTACCGGAGGGTGATGGTTTTTGTCCGAACGAAAAGAGAGGCAGACAGTGTGGCTGAAGCCTTGCAGGATTCGGGACTCGAAACAGCAGTGATCCATGGCGACAAGACGCCGGGTGCCAGACGCAGAGCGCTGGATGCCTTCAGAGAAGAGAGGGTCCGTGTCCTGGTCGCTACGGATATTGCGTCGAGGGGATTGGATATCAAGGCGCTGGATATCGTCGTCAACTACGATATTCCGCATGTTGCAGAGGATTTTATCCACAGGATCGGGCGTACCGGACGAGCGGGCAGGGAGGGGCTGGCGATCACACTGAGTTCACCGGAGGAGTCGGTCGCACTCCAGTCGATAGAGCGTCTGCTTGGAGGGGCACTGACTGTCGAAGAGATACCGGGATATGCGCCTCCTCGTCTGCCGGAACACCAGGGAGCACGAAAGAAAGCCGCTACCACCAAAGGAAAAACGGCAGGTGCTTTCGGTCATAAAAAGAGAGAGGGAACAGGAAAAAAGCGAAAAACAACCAAAAGAGATGGATATAAAGCCTCATCTTCGGTAGCGAAAAAGAAAAAATGGCGATGAGAATCTATCCAGCTGAGCAAAAATTCAAGATAAATCTGGTATGGTGATGGTCACAGAAGGGTGTCAAGGGATGAGCAGATGACGATGATGAAGAAGATCAGACGAAGCTTGAATAAAATGTTTCGTGAATTTCTGGTCTACCACCACAGCTCTCTGGAGTTTCGTGCCAAGCTGATCACAATGATGATCGCGACAGATATCGAGATCAACGAGTGTGAAGAGAATCTCCTGCGGGAGATGGCACACAGAATCTACCATGATGACGATGAGCGCGCAGAGGTGCTGATCGATACCGTCAAAGAGTATTTCGAAAAGATCAAAACGAAAAACGGACTGGATTTTGAGCATTTGATTGTCCAAGTGCAGCGTCAGATCAAAGAGGTCAAACGGTTTCGAGAGAAAATCGATGTGGATATGCTCAGGCCCTTTATCGATTGCCATGAAGACGAGGAAGAGAAGATTTTTGCTGTACGTATTATCGAATTTCTTGAGGAGTTGAAGGAGGAACATGGAGCTGTTTAGATTTATTGTTTTTGGACGGGTGCAGGGTGTTTTTTATCGCAAGGCAGTTTCACAGGCTGCAATGAAAAAGCAGATCAGAGGCTATGTCAAAAATCTCCCGGATGGTTCCGTCGAAGTCGTGGCGGAGCTAATCGATGATGACCTGGAGGACTTCATGGCGCTTCTGAGGGAGGGGTCGCCACTTTCCCATGTGGATGATATCGTCTACGAAAAGATCGAAGATGCCGATCTTGTCTACGATGGTTTTGAGATACGATATTAGGAGGACAGCATGGGTAGCGGATGGGGATGCCAATATTTGACCAAGAACGGTGAGGAAGAGGAGTGGTGCAGGAAACTCAGCCACAAATGTGATCCGGGATGCAAAGGGTGCGTCCTTTTTGGGGCGGGGTTTTTCTCGCAGGAGAATACCCCCTCGAATCAAGCCTTTGAGAGGCGACAGGCAAAAAAACGCAGCGACAATCCCCTGGGTGAAAAGTAGACTCGGAAATGGAGGCCTCAGCCCCGAACCTCTCCCCGAATATTGGCTTCAGACGATATAGGCTATCTCGGCCTGCGAACCCAGTCGCATCGGCGGCCCCCAGTATCCAATCCCACTGTTGACATAGATCTTGCCGCCATAGGGGAGGGCGTGCAGCCCTTTGACATAGGGTTGCTGGAGTTTGACGAGATAGTTCAGAGGCCAGATCTGTCCGCCGTGTGTATGGCCGCTCAGTATCAGATCGGGCTTGTACTCCCCGAGCTCTTCGATAAATTTTGGTTGATGTGCCAGGAGGATGGTTTTATATCGTTTGTCGATTCCCTTGTATGCCTGGTCGATATCGGGCGGGAGCAGATCGATACGGTAGCCGAAGCGATCGTTGACGCCGACCAGATTGACCTTGAGTGCGTCGAGAGCGACCGATTCGTTCAGTAGCAGGGTAATGCCTGTCTTTTGTCGGAGAAAGTCGATGATCTCCAGTGGATTGTGAAAATACTCGTGGTTCCCCAGCACCATATAGATACCGTTTTTGGAGTGGAGGCGGTTGAGCTCGAGGATCGCTTCTGTGATGGGGCGTATGCCTGTATCGATCAGATCTCCGGTGATGACGATCAGGTCCGGCTTGAGTGCATTGATCTTTTCGACCATCTCTCTGACAAAATCCCTGTCTATCAAGCCGCCGATATGTAGATCACTGATTTGCACGATAGAGAAGTCGAAGCATCCTGTGTTGACGATCTTGACGACGGGTTCTTTACCGCCCTCATAGACTCCGGCACTCAGATAAGCGGTAGAGAGCACCATCAATGCACCATCACCGCTCTTTTTGATCACTCTGCGTCTGGACGGGTCGATATTTTTGAGACTACGATGAAAATATTCGATCACTTCGTGCATGATGAGATAAAGTAGCAGGATAAAGGTGATGCCGATCGAGAGTGAAAAGAGATAGTAAAGTTTGCCTATCGATACATCGGTGTATCTGCCGATGGCATAGACAAGATTGAAAAGATAGTTGATAGAAAGAGCCAGTGTAAGCTTTTTTTGCGTCGACGGGGAGACCAACAGCTTCTTGATCACTCTACTGTAGAAGAGGTAGTGTATCGCAAGCAGCAGCGTAAAGAAGAGAAGGATAAAAGGGAGCATACGCATTGATGACTACTCCTCTGTACGAAGTACGAATTTTCCTGCAGCTCTCTCTTTTGTGATCTGCTCATAAGGGGCAACGATCCCGTTCATCGCGATATAGACACCGTTTTTCTCGAGCAGCTGGAGATAGCCCAATGCCGAGGCGAAATTGGCGACCGCATCGACCGCATCGACAGCATAGGGTACCATCGCTCCAGTGAGGATCACACGTTTGTCCAGTTCGGAATCTGCCAGATAGGCCGCAGTGAGCTCCATCGTATCGGTTCCATGGACGATGATGAGATCATCATAGTTGGAGAGATTGATCGTAGCCAGCAGGAGCAGTCTGTCGCTGCTGGTTATCTCCAGACTGTCTTTTCCGATGATGGATACGATCTCAAATTCGCACTGCCACATTTCCCTGATCTCTTTCAGGGCCATAGAGGAGTCATCGACCTCCAGAGCCCCTTTGACGGGGTTGTATCTTTTGTTGAAAGTACCGCCTGTACTGATGCATAGAATCTTCTTCATAATGTACATTCTACCTCAACTATGCTAAAATGCGAATACTATTTTCAGAGGAGAATCAGAGCATGATAATGGAAGGCAAAAAAGGTGTTGTTCTTGGTATAGCGAACAAAAAATCTATTGCATACGGGATCGCCAATGCGTGTCGCGAGCAGGGTGCCGAAATGGCGATTACATTTCTCAATGAACGTTTCGAGCAAAAACTGGCTCCGATCGCAGAAGAGTTGGGATGCGGCAACAGACTCTATCCGTGTGATGTCAGCAAGCCCGAAGAGATCGTCGCACTGAGAGAGTCTCTCGAGAGAGATATGGGCCAGATCGACTTCATCGTGCACTCCATTGCCTTTGCACCCAAAGAGGGGTTGAGCGGGAGATTTGTCGATATCTCCAAAGAGGCTTTCAATGTGGCGATGGATATCTCTGTCTACTCTCTGATCGAAGTAGTCAGAGAGCTCAAGCCGATTCTCTCCGACAGCTCTTCTGTTTTGACGTTGACTTATTATGGGGGAGAGAAGTTTATCCCCAACTACAATCTGATGGGGGTCGCCAAGGCGGCACTGGAGATGACAGTCAAATATCTGGCGGAAGATCTCGGCAAAGACGGTATCCGCGTCAATGCCATCTCGGCAGGGCCGATCAAGACACTGGCAGCTGCGGGTATCGGTGACTTCTCCTTCATGCTCAAATGGAACGCAGCCCATGCACCGCTCAAGGAGAATGTCACTATCCGTCAGGTAGGAAACTCCGGAATGTATCTCCTCTCCGATCTCAGCTCCGGTGTCACCGGTGAGATCCACTACGTCGACGGCGGATACAATATCATGGGAATGCCGGCAGTCAAGTTCGACGAAAACGGCAAACCGCATATCGCATGGAACGGTGAATCGAAGTAGTGCCGACACCCGATTCCGCCGAGTACCTTGCCAAAAAAGCCTTCTATGACAAGATCCTGACGATCTACGGACGCAATGCCGTCCTGGAAGCACTCAGAGATGAGACACTGACCATTCACAAACTCCATCTCTCCCGATCCAATCAAGCCTCCTCTCAGCTCAAAAAGATGCAGACTATCGCGAAGAAGCGGAATATCGAGATCGTCTATCACGACAAAGCTGCACTTTCACGCATCTCCAAAAATGCCAAACAGGATCAGGGAGTGGCACTGGATCTGATATGGGAGCAGTATGTCGATGAAGAAGCATTTGCGGCCAACCACAGCAGCTACCGCCTCATCGCCCTGGACGGCATACACAATCCGCAGAACCTGGGAATGATCATCCGCTCCTGCGCTGCGGGAAACATCGACGGAATCATCCTTCCGGCAAAAAACAGTGCAAAGATCTCACCGCTCGTAATCAAAGCCAGTGCCGGCACACTCTTTCGAATACCAATTATCAAGACCAATGATCTGGCCGCGACACTCAGGTTTTTCAAGCAGCAGCCGGCAGCACTCTATACCCTCTCGTCCCACGCCAGGCAAAATTACCGCGATCAAAACTATGCAGAAAGAACGATTTTTATTCTGGGAAACGAGAGTGAAGGTGTGAGCCAGGAGGTCGAAAAACTCAGTGATCTTTCGATTGCAATTCCAATGAATCGAGGTGTAGAGTCTCTCAATGTGGCGGTGACTGCCTCTTTGTTGGCGTTTTTGTAGCCGTTATATTTTTCACTACAGCTTGGGCGCTGAATAAACACGCTTCTCTTTCAGAGTAGAACAATAAGCACTAATTAGTTAAAATACTCTCCTTATAAAAGTCTTAAAATCAAAAGGTTAATAATAATGAATAAGAGCAAAGATTTTTTACGCAGAATTGTCGAAGAGGATTTGAAGTCAGGAAAATACAGGGAGGTGGTGACACGGTTTCCTCCTGAGCCCAATGGTTTCCCGCATATCGGACACGCCAAATCGATCACGATCAATTTCGGTATCGCCCGTGACTACAACGGCCACTGCAACCTGAGAATGGATGATACCAACCCCACGACAGAAGATACGAAATATGTCGAAGCGCTCAAAGACGCCGTGCATTGGCTTGGATTTGACTGGGGTGATCGTATCTATCATACATCGGATTATTTCCCCAAACTCTACGATTATGCAGTGGAGCTTATCAAGATGGGCAAGGCATACGTCGACAGTCTGAATGAAGAGGAGATACGTGAATATCGCGGGACGGTGACTGAGCCGGGTCGCAGAAGCAGCTATGCCGAAAGGTCGGTCGAAGAGAATCTGGACCTATTCGAGAGAATGAAAAAGGGCGAGTTCGAAGAGGGCGAACATATATTGAGGGCCAAAATCGATATGGCGGCTGCCAATATGAAAATGCGGGACCCTCTGCTCTATCGTATCCGGCACGCACACCATTTCAGATCAGGCGGCGAATGGTATATCTATCCAATGTATGACTTTGCCCACTGTCTCTCTGATTATATCGAGGGTATTACCCACTCTTTCTGCACGCTGGAGTTTGAAAACAACCGTGAGATTTATGACTGGATACTCGATACACTTCAACTGGGACCGCCCCGTCCCTATCAGTATGAGTTTGCACGGCTGAATATCAACTATACAGTGATGAGCAAAAGAAAACTCCTGGAGTTGGTCGAAGGGGGACAGGTGAACGGCTGGGATGATCCGCGTATGCCCACCATTGCCGGATACAAAAGAAGAGGCTACACACCGGAATCTATTTTGGCTTTCTGTGATCAGATCGGTATCGCCAAATCGAACTCGACAGTGGATGTATCACAGCTTGAATTTTGTATCAGGGATGATCTCAACCCCAAAGTGCCGCGTGTGATGTGCGTACTCGATCCGCTTAAAGTCACCATTGAAAACTATGAGGGAGCCGAAGAGATTGATGCGTCGTACTATCCGCATGATGTCCCCAAAGAGGGTTCGAGAAAAGTACCTTTCTCCAGGGAGATCTATATCGACCGGGATGATTTTTCGGAAAACCCCCCCAAAGGCTACTATCGTCTCACGCCCGATCAGTCGGTACGACTCAAGCACGCCTATATTATCACTTTCAAAGAGGCGATCAAAGACACCGACGGTAAAATCATAGAGATAAAAGCGGAATATCACCCCGATTCCAAAAGCGGATCGGACAGCAGCGGTATCAAGGTCAGGAGTGCGATTCAATGGGTCGATGCAGACAAGGCCAGAAGTGTCGAAGTGAGACTCTATGACAGACTTTTCAAGGAGGAGGCTCCGGAGGGACTGGATGATATCAATCCGGACTCTTTGAAAAT
>JAOZOG010000065.1 GCA_029933395.1 Sulfurovaceae bacterium
CTCATGCTCGGTGACGATCGTCTCTTCCCAGGCTTTGTAGATCGCATTCCAGTACTCGCTCATCGGCTTGGCTGCCGGGCCGTAGAATTTCTGATAAAACTCCTCCAGCATTGCAGAGACATTCGCATCGGGATTCCACATCAGTTGTCCGCGGAAGTAGAGATTGGTGAAGGTGGTGGCGATGGCATTGCGGGATTCAGTATTGATGCCCAGGATACCGGCGTCACGATAGTGCTTGACATCTTCACTGAAGGCGATATGAGAAGGATCGGGGATGTCGCGCCACACCAGCATACCCTGGTCGTAGTCGTAGATCGCCAGACGCCCATCCATAATCTTCGCCCACTTGTAGAGAAATTGTTTGTACTCCTGTTTGGGTGGAGACTGGATGGAATCCATACCGTGATTTGGATCGATGTCGATCGGAGCCAGTTCGCAGAAGAGGGAGCGCTCCGCCTTCATATCGCGTACCGGGGGGATCGTCATGTTGGCATAGGCCAGAAAGCCGATTTTGGAGGGGCTGTTGGGATATTTTTTCTGCAGGATACGTGCAATATTGTTATAGAGTTCCAGGAATGGATCAGAAACACTCCAGCGCATATAGTACTTGTCCCACTGGAGCTTCATCAGCTTCTGATCTTTCGGATAGGTAGAGTTATAAATGCCGTCCGCCATACCAAGGGAAAAATCTTTGCCCTCTGCATACATTTTTTCTACCTGTGCGGCGACATGCTCTGCTGTTTTTGGGTCAGTCAGGGGAATGCTCATAACACTCCTGCTGAGACCTTTTACATATCTGCTGATCGCATGGTTGGTTCGAGGCATACCACCCCTGCCTACCGTCATAAAGTTCCTGCGCTGAAATTCCGCTTGTCCTGTTTTGTCTCCCATCCAGGAGATCCAGTAGGTGCGGATCTCGAATGGCGGTGCATAGGCATAGTCCAGCTTTCCGACACCCAATCTCTTCTGTTCGGGAATACACTCCCCAAACTCTGTAGGCATATACCATCGGCATCCCCAGCGTTTCAGCAGCTCCGCTACGGCGTAGTAGTGGCTTTTGTCATTGCTGCCGGCAAGATAGACATGATTGCCTTTTCGCCGGAGGACAATGGCGTCACTGCGCAGTATCGGCTTGCGGACCACTGTTTTTTTCAATGCGGTTTTGAGAGAAGGATCTGCCTTGAGTGCCTCCTTTCCGATGATCAGCAGCGGATGCCTGCTCTTGAGGGCTTTTTGGATCGACTCGGGTGTGTTGGCGATCTCTACTGTGGCGCCACTCATCAGATGGATATATTTGGCCAGATCTTTGGCTGCCAACCCCTCTTCTTCACCTGCTTTCGGTGAGACGATGATGATCGCGTCGCTTCTGCCGTTTTTGGCGATCGTCAATACGTTATCTGTCGCTTCACCTGCCATTTCACCAGCCATTGCCGTGAGTGACAGAAGGGTGAGGAGTCCGATAATGAATCGTTGCAGTTTTTTCATAGCCACTGTTATTTCCTTTTGATTAAAGCAGATCATTGCTTTTTAGTATCTCAATGATTCTCTCTTCATTGATATTTTCCAACTCTGTTTTTGAGTAGATTGCCATAAGATAGAGATGGCTGTCTTCATTCAGGTAATAGTAGATAACTCTAAAGCCACCACTCTTGCCCGTCGGTGCCGAAGTATTTGCCAGGCGTATTTTGTAACAATGGTTTCCCAGTTCAATACCGGATCTTGGATTGTTCTTCAGGATTTCCCGGAGTTCCTCCAGGTCTTTGGCGATTTGTTTATGTTTCTTGTAGAGCCTTTTGGCATCTCTGCCAAAAGAGGCCAGACTAATGATCTTCAAGCTCATCGATCAACGCATCCAGTGTCTGGGCCGAATCCCTCTTCTTTTTGTCACCCAAAAGGGAGTTGAGCTCTTTGCAGGATGCATCAAAACTGTCATAAAGCATCTTTGTTTTCTGCTCTTTGATATACGCATTGATCGCTTCAATGATGATATCCGTTCTATTGAGAGAGTATTCTCTGGTGAGTTCATCGATCTCTTCTATCAAATATTTTGGCAGGCGTAAACCTACCTGCTGTTTCTCCAATTGAGATAAAGTATGCATCATTTCACTCTTTTGTTTTTCAATAGTATATAATATTTATATACGAATGTCAATTATCAGCTGCATCAGAAATATTTTTGACATACCATCCGATCGCTTCTTCCATGCCCTGATAAATATCATGTGTCGGCGCATATCCTACGATCCTTTGTGCCTTGGAGATATCAGCATTGGAGTGACGGATATCGCCGGGACGAAAGTCCCGATAGATCGGTTCTTTTGTGATTCTAATCGGTGAATTTTGCACCCCAGGGGTATTTTCTGACGGGGCAATTTTGAATTGTTTGTTGAGTTGATCTTTGATTAAAGCATAGAGTTCATTGAGAGTGTTTCTGCCGCCTACGGCAACGTTGAAGGCTTCACCGAAGGCTTCTGGATTGTCGGTCAGGCCGGAGAGGATGTTCATCTGGATGACATTGTCGATATAGGTGAAGTCGCGGCTGGTTTCCCCGTCTCCATTGATGTAAACCGCTTCATCGGAAAGCAGAGAGCCAACCCATTTGGGGATGACGGCGGCGTAGGCACCGTTGGGGTCCTGCCGGCGGCCAAAGACGTTGAAGTAGCGCAACCCGATGGTTTCCATATCGTAGGTACGCTTGAAGACACCGCCATAGAGTTCGTTGGTCATCTTCATTGCGGCATAGGGGGAGAGCAGGTTGCCTGTGCGCTCTTCGACTTTGGGGAGTTCTTTCGAGTCACCGTAAACCGAACTGGAACTGGCGTACACGAAGCGCTTGACCCCTGCCTCTTTTGCCGCAGTCAGCATATTCAGAAAGCCGGTCACATTGGAGCGGTTGGAGGTGATGGGGTCGGCGATGGAGCGGGGGACAGAGCCCAATGCCGCCTGGTGCAGGACAATATCGACACCCTCGCAGGCCTTTTCACAGGTCTCGAAGTCAGCGATATCCCCCTCGATAAAGGTGAAATTCTTCGCACCCTCATCGCCAACCTGGGCAAGCACATCTTCGATATTGTGCCGATAACCCGTAGAGAAATTATCAACCCCGACCACTTTTTGATTGTGTTTCAGGAGGAACTCTGTCAGGTTGGAACCGATGAAACCGGCATTGCCCGTGACGAGCCAAGACTTTGGATCAGATCGCAAAGCTTCGCCAAGCTGATCTAATTTTGAATTTTGAATTTTGCACCCCGGGGGTATTTCCTGACGGGGCAATTTTGAGTTATTTTCCATTTTTTCTATCTGTATTAAGTCAAAGCCTTCCATCAACCTGACCGTCGATAAAGGATTTGATATCAAAAAGAACCTGCTTCTCGTCCATGGTAAAATCAAATTCTTTGAACTTGTCATGTGCAACGGCAAGAATGACGGCATCGTAATTTTTGATTTGCAGTGCTGCATGATCGATGAGTTGAAGTCCATACTCCCGTTTGACCTCTTTGGGGTCCGCCCAGGGATCATAGACTTCGACATCGGTACCGAACTCCTGCAGTTCATGAATCAGGTCAATCACTCTGGAGTTTCGGATATCGGGACAATTCTCTTTGAAGGTGATACCCAATACCAGTACTTTGGCGCCGGATACTTTGTGCTCCTTCTGGATTATCAGTTTGAGAACCTGGTTGGCGACATACATTCCCATGTTGTCGTTGAGGCGGCGGCCGGCGAGAATAATTTCAGGATTGTAGCCGACCTCCTGTGCCTTGTATGTCAGATAGTAGGGATCGACACCGATACAGTGGCCCCCTACCAGGCCGGGGCGGAAAGGGAGAAAGTTCCATTTGGTACCGGCTGCCTCGAGAACCGCCTCAGTATCGATACCCAGTTTGTTAAAAATAATCGCCAGCTCGTTGACGAAAGCGATATTGATATCACGCTGGGAGTTCTCGATGACTTTGGCTGCCTCTGCCACTTTGATACTCGGCGCCAGATGGGTACCGATGGTGATGACAGAAGCATAAAGATCATCAACGATTCTGCCCGTTTCCGGAGTCGATCCGGAGGTCACTTTGAGAATCTTTTTGACGGTATGTTTCTTGTCTCCGGGATTGATGCGCTCCGGGGAGTATCCGCAGAAGAAATCCTCATTGAACTTCAGGCCGGAGATCTTTTCGAGGATCGGCACACACTCCTCTTCTGTTGCACCGGGATAGACAGTGGATTCGTAGATTACGATATCACCCTGCTTGAGTACTTTTCCGATCGATTCGCTGGCTTTGATAAGAGGGGTGAGGTCCGGGCGCTTATGCTCGTCGATCGGTGTCGGTACGGTGACGATATAGAAGTTGCAGTCAGCAATCTCTTCAAGGCGATCGGTAAATGTCATACCGTTGGCAAGCGCTTCTCTCACCTGCTCTTCACTCAGCTCCAACGTCCTGTCTATTCCATTGTTCAGTTCGTCGATACGCCATTGGGCGATATCGAAACCTGTCACCCTGTATTTTTCGCTGAATGCATGGGCGAGCGGCAAACCGACATATCCAAGACCGATGATAGCCAGTTTCGCATTCTTGAGCTGCTTGTTATCTATTGAATGATTCATTGTAGAGAAAACCTTTTAATCGCAATTTGTACAAAAATAATGTAGATAGATTTCTTTTTTCGAATAAAAATATTCTACCCTAATGATGGTAAAAGTTGTATGGGGCCCTGGTAAAACCGGCAGACTCCTAGGAGGCATTTTTGGGCTTTCCGCAGGTACGGTTTTGACGTCTGATCATCGCTGCAGAATAAAAATAGACAATGATAATATTGAGCAGAAAGAGAATAAGGAGGATGCCATCGTCATGGTTTTTGGTAAATTGCAGCCCCGTCAGAGAATAGACTGCCTGCATCACGATCAGGAAAAGGACGGTTTTTCGTGTATTTCCGGTAAAAAATTCATGCAGAATATGATGCAGATGGCACTGGTCGGCTGAAAAAATGCCCCGCCCCGTTCGTTTGCGGCGCATCACGACGACTGCAGTATCGATGATGGGCAGAGCAGCAAGAAAGAGTATCGCGACTGCCGGAATATATTCGAGTGATTTGATCGCTACGGTCGTGATGGCGAAACCCAGCATCAGGGAGCCGCTGTCTCCCATAAAGATAGACGCCGGATGCCAGTTGAAGATCATAAAAGCAGCCAGAGCCGCAAAGAAACTCCCCGAAAGCACCATCATGAATTCATCATTGTACTGGTATCCTATGATAAAGAAACTTCCCAGTATCACCATACTTGCACCACCTGCCAGCCCATCGAGTCCATCGATGAGGTTGAGCGCATTGCTGAAGGCCAGGACGGCGAAGAGTGTAAAGGGCAGCGAAAACCATCCCAGAGCGATATGAAAACCGAAATAGGTTCCGATATCGCTGATCACCAGCTTGTCGGAGTAGATCAAGATCGTGCTGACAGCCATAACGATGATCTTTGCGCGCGGTGTCACGTCCTGATGGTCATCCAGTACTCCCACCACAAAAACCAACATAATGGCCAGAATGACCCAGGAGTAATTTTGCACCAAGACAAAATGAAAGAAAGGAACAACAATCAATACAGCAAGGAAAAAGCCGATGCCAGCCCCTCTGGGTGTATGTTTGCTATGCGAACTGCGTTCGTTGGGGATATCGATCAGTCCCAGCTTTGGAGCATAATGCACCAGTATTTTGATAAAGAGGAGTGATAATAAAAAAATCAAACCGAGCTCCAGAAGCATTTATATCCCTCTATTTTGTATTGACGCAATTATAGCCAAATTATATGATAAAACCGGATGATGTGGGTAGTTACCATCGTTTTCTGGGGTATGCAGTTGTTTGACGGGTGGTACAACTTTGGGATATAATATGCCGAATTACGAGTAAAAATACTATCAAAGAAAATGATGAATAAAAGCTGGAAGTAGTGAAGGGGTAAAAAAAGTGAAAAAATTGATTATTGTTTGGCTCCTTGCAGCTTCGGTGCTTTACGCGAAAATGATCGATGTGAACCTGCCCAGGGCGTGTAGCTATGGAAAAGAGTGCTTCAAGATGGGAAACGAATTCTTCGCCAGGGGTGGAAAGCAGAATGAGATCATTGCCGCTGCCTATTATCAGCGTGCCTGCCAAAGAGAGCATTCCGTAGCCTGTGCGTACCTGGGGCTTGCTTATGCCGAAGGAAGAGGTGTCGCCCGGGATATTCCCGAGGCAGCGCGGCAGCTCGAAAAGGCGTGTATGCTCGATTATGGTGAAGCTTGTATGCATCTTGGGGTGCTTTATGAGGAGGGGGATGGTGTCGAAAAAAATGAGATCAAAGCCAGAGTCTCCTATGCGGCGGCATGCGAAAGAGATAACGGTACGGGGTGTGCCAGATTGGGACTTCTCTATCTTGAAGGAAAGGGCGTCAAAAGGGACCCTTCGTTGGCCTTCCGGTATATCGAAAAGGGTGTGAATCTGGGGAGTGGCATGGCCTATATGGAGCTGGCCAAACTCTATGCAAACGGCTGGGGCGTGAAGCAGGATGACAATGAGGCGATCCGGCTTTATGAAAATATTTGTAATGGTCCTGGCTATGGTGAAGCGTTTCTTGGTCTGGGCCTGCTGCTTCAGGATAAAAAGCGTGCCAGATATAATCTCGATGAAGCGAAAGAGAGTTTTCGTATTGCCTGCAATCAGGAGAGTGGCAAGGGGTGTACAGCATTGGGGCGACTCCTGGAGCCGGAAGCTGATAAAGAGAAGGCGCGGAAAGAGATCAAAACACTTTACGAAGAGGCTTGTCGTCTGAAAAACGGAGAGGGGTGCGCCAGACTGGGTGGACTTTATGCTGAAGGCAGGGGGGTGGCGATCGATCCTTCTCTGGCAAAACAGTACTTCACGAAAGCATGCGAACTCAAAAATGGTCAAGGATGTTTCGAGCTGGGGAAGGCCCTCGCCAAAACAGACAGCAATGAATCTAAAAAATATTACAAAGAGGCTTGCCGATATGGAAGTATCAAAGGCTGTACTATACTTTGTGATGCAGATGACAGGGAGGCTTGTGCCGATCTCGGAACATTGTATGCCAAGAGAGATCTGAATAATACTCTGGCAGAAAAATATTGGTCAAAAGCCTGTGAGGGAGGTGCTGCCTCCGGTTGCCTCAAGCTGGCGGAATGGTATGGGCAGAATGATCAGAATACAACTGTATTTCCGTATCTGGAAAAAGCTTGCAAGCTGGGGAGTGCCGAAGGGTGCCTCCGTCTGGGCCTTGTGGGCAAACAGAAACAGCGTCCGAAATTCCTGAAAAAAGCCTGCGAACTCAAAAGTGCCGAAGGGTGTCGACGTCTGGCAGAGTTGTATAGGGAAAAACAGATTTCGAAGCCCGAGATGCGCCAGCTTCTTGAGCGTTCTTGTGCACTTGGAAGCCCTGAAGGATGCACGGCACTGGGAATACATCTTCTTCAGAAAAAAGCTTACAAAGAAGCAGGCCCGGTATTCGAAAAAGCCTGCGATCTGGGCAGCGGAAAAGGATGTTTCGAGCGTGGCAGGATGTACACGGATGCCAAAGGCGTTCGTCGAAACGATGCCGATGCGTTAAGGTTTTTCAGGCAGGGGTGCCTACTTGATCATACTTACAGCTGCAACAGTCTGGGGTTTTTGTACGAAAATGGTGAATATATGGCAGAATTGACACACCCCAACCCCAGAAGGGCATGGTACTACTATCGCAAATCCTGTGATCTGGGGAATGGAGGCGGCTGTGCGCTGCTTGCTACCCTCTATGAGAAGGGTATGGGGATAGATCAAAACAGTACAGAAGCTGTTAAACTATACCGGAAAGCCTGTGATCTCGGGGTAGATTATGGGTGTAGACATTTGAAGTGAGTGGCCGGATTTTGGAATCGGAAGGCTCCGCCTCCGTTGTTCGGGACTAAAGTCTCCGGTTCCTGCTCCAAGAGTCAGACTTCCAATTCTCAAATCTTCTGGATATAATCTCATAAAAAAAGAAAGAAGGATAATCTATGCCACTATTGGATAGTTTTACTGTGGACCATACCCGAATGATTGCACCTGCTGTGCGTATTGCAAAAAAGATGAAAACTCCCTGCGGTGATCCGATCACTGTCTTTGATCTGCGTTTCTGTGTTCCCAATGAAGAGAAACTCTCATCGCGGGGGATTCATACGCTAGAGCACCTTTTTGCCGGTTTTATGCGGGAGCATCTCAACAGTAAAAAGGTAGAGATCATCGATATCTCTCCGATGGGGTGCCGTACGGGATTCTATATGTCTCTGCTGGGGACGCCAAGCAAAAAAAAGGTAGCCAAAGCCTGGAAAAAATCGATGAAAGATGTCCTCAAAGTCAAGCGTCAGGAAGATATCCCGGAACTCAATATCTATCAATGCGGCAGCTGTGATATGCATTCGCTCCAAGATGCGAAAGATATCGCAAAGAAAGTCCTCAAAAGAGGAATCGGGACGATGAGCAACAAGAAGCTGAAACTCTCCAAAAAGCTTCTCAAGGGAGCCTGAATGCTGATCCTGATACCGGTCAAAGGAGATGATGAAAAGCTGGCAAAGATCACGACACTTGCCGGACGAGAGAGATGGGCAGTCGTCGACTTCGATGCAGGAGAGGTGCGGTCTGTCACCTTTCACGACGACAGAATGGAGACGGGATACGATTTTATCGATTTCGTGATTCTGGAAAACAAGTTCGAAAACTACCTCGATTTTATGGAAGAGGGAATGATGGTCCTGGTCCGTCGCGAAGAGGAGACGATCGAAGAGTTGATCGAAGCCTTCAAGTTCAAAGAGCTGGATGAAGCGGGAATATAGAGAGAGAACAATTGGTTCTGCAGGATAAAATTCCAAAGAAATAATTAGAAGGAAACATATGCAAAGAGATGAAATCGATATCGAAGCACTGAAAAAAAATGAGGAGTTTCTGGCCAACCTGGTTTTGCTGGAAGAGGAGATGAAGGAGGATAAGAGTATCCAGAAGGGGTATCAGCTCCTGGATGCCCTGCTGCTGGTCAGTGAGGATGAAGAGAAGATCAACGATGTCTTTACTTTTATCCTCAGAGAAGCATTTGACAGACTGGCGGAATACCTGAGCCAGCAAAAAGGCTTCGATCTCTCCAGAGAAGAGGAGCTTTTCACTGCCAGGGCGATCTATGAGCATGCGATCGAGCGCTATAGTGAAAACGATATGAAGGGCGCCAAAGAGCTCTTTCAGGTGCTGCACTATATGGTGGATGACGAAGCACTCAAGGATGCGATGATGGTCCATGCCGTATCGGTGATGCAGGGCAAAGACTTCGATACTTTCATCGAAAAGGTTGCCAATACGGATCAGTATGATGCCGATGACAGGCTTGCCTATTTCCTGAAAAATTTCAGAATCGACACGACAAAATTCCTCGATGAAAACCGTGACCTTGTCGAAAAGGCCAAAGAGGAACTCAAAGTACTTGAAGAGGACGCATGAAAATCCACTTTATCGGTATCGGCGGTATCGGACTCTCTGCACTGGCGAAGTTTTTGGCCAACGACGGCCATACGATCAGCGGTTCGGATATTCGTCAGAGTGAGATCACGAATGATCTGGCGGCAAATTTTCACGCGAAGATTACCATTCCACACCACGAGGAGGCTGTCGAGGGCGTCGATCGGGTGATCTACTCCGCTGCCGTGCGCAGGAACAATCCTGAGTATCAGCGGGCAGAAGAGCTGGGTATCGAACTCCTTTCGCGCAAAGAATCACTCAAAAGTATCCTCGGAGAGAAGGAGGTCTATGCAGTCGGTGGAGCCCACGGCAAGAGTACCACCTCTGCGATCCTCGCCTCGATCATCCCTGAGAGCAATGCCCTTATCGGTGCGATCTCCAAGGAGTTCGGTTCGAATGTGCGTAACTATCCCAATGACAGAGTCGTTTTCGAAGCGGACGAGAGCGACGAGAGCTTCCTTAACTCCAATCCCACTCTGGCGATTGTGACCAATGTCGAGCCGGAGCATATGGAGTATTACGAGTATGATGAGGAGCGTTTCTATAATGCTTATCGTACCTTTCTCTC
>JAOZOG010000316.1 GCA_029933395.1 Sulfurovaceae bacterium
CATCGATAAAGCTGCCTGGAGAGCCCATATGGCTGCCATCCTAATCGATATCGATAGATTCATCGAGGTTCCCTTCAAGCTCCTGTAATGTGTTCATAAGGGCTTCTATTTGCTCATCGGGTGTCATATCGTCCATTATACTGTGGTGAACCTCTCTGAGCATTTCGATTGGGTTCATGTCGTTCTCTTTCGCAAGCGTCGTAATGGCTTTTGCGAACGATACGGCCAAGAGGTTTACCGTTACATTTTCTCCATTTATCATTACGGAGAACTCATGTGTTTCGTCGTCGTAGAAGACGTCTAAGCTGAAATTACTCTTCACTTTTCTCTCCTTGAAAGTTCCATTTCTATTGCGGAAAGCATATCGTCGTATTCGTTGACTCCGCCCTCCGTTTCCACCTCCATCTGTCTCACGAAGCCCATGCTGAATACTTCCGTATGCATATGCTCCAGCGTCTCTGTGTCCTGTATTCGGAGCCAGGTTTCGTAGTCATGGTTCTTTTTGATCATCTCTTTCAGCCTTTCTACTCGCTGAAGTATTTTGATGATATCTTTCATTTTTCTGTCCTTGTTTCGATGAGCCAACAGTCTCGCGTCGTATTGTCGTCAAACATGAACAATCCGATCTCCTCGATACTTACGAGTTGTCTCTTTATCACATGGTCCTTGCTCACGATTTTCGTGGTTCCATCGATTACGCAGACGAGCTTCGTATCGCTTCCTTCGAAGGGATCGTCTGTTGCTACTAGGAACCATGCGATAATCCCCAGGAACAAGATGAAGATTATGTCTACAATCATGTCTCCCATGTTGGCTCTCCTTCACATTTTCCTTCTTTATATTTCTCGTTATATGCTTTTACAAGCTCCTTCGATACTGTGAATTTCTTCCACGTATCACTATGGTTTTCATCAAAGTCGAACGCATCATTGAGTTTAAAGTCCCAATCGTTTCCCCAAACGGAGATTGTAACTCCATCGTAGACGACGTCAAAATCTTTCCATCTCGTGATCAGATTGTCTTCCACCTGGATATCGTTGGCCTCAAGATAGTGCCAAGCTTCTTTCAGATTGATAACCGCTGTAGCTACCTGTATGAAGTTGGGCTTTTTCATGTTTATCCTTTTACTATGGTGAGTTCGGATACGGGCACGAAATATGTCCTGTCCCCGTATCCTGGACCCTCTCCATTGTTTGTCAGAATGGCATACTCCACTCCTGGCTCCGGGTAAAATATATCAGGGAGAATCTCATAGCATACGTTTATCTTGGCAAACTCCACGCATTCTTCCAGTGAAGTCTTTCTGCAATCGAGGAATTCTCCGGTTGGCATGTCCATAAAGTAGAGTATGCCACCCTTTCTTTTCGCCTTTGTGGCGATTTTTTTGGCCTTTTTCAAGAGATTATAATATCTGTCGATCCTTTTCTCGATATCCGCTATGGCCTCCCTCTCACTATCGCCTATGCCTTCGAACCATTCTTTCGATGACGATGTGGTCTCGGCAAAGTAAACCATACTATTGTTCACTGCCGATTTCATACTTGAAATTCTATATTCGAATCCTTTATATCCCATTTCCGCGCCTTTCAATATCCTGCCGCTACAGCATACTGGTCATAGACCTTTATGCTGGTATTTTTGTAGTCCCACTCGACGGTATCTCCATGAATGGTTCCATGGAACTTTTTTTCATATTCCAGGATGCCGTCGCAATCCCTTCCTCCATCGACGATATACGCCGTTATGGAGTCGCCGTCGATGTTGTACTCTATGGAGAGCCAACTGGCTCCTTCCTCGGTCTTCTCCCATGTGTCTACGTCGACACATTTGGACAATTCGGTAGGCAGGTTCATGCTGGCTCCTCCGATTTATAGAGCGGAAACGTCACAGAATAAGTGTCATGCTGGCTCCTTTATCTTATATCGATTCTTCCCTGTTCAGGAACTCGACTCTCTTGCGGTTGAACTCTTTGACTGCGTTCATGAGCTCTTCCGCATAGTCGTATTCCTCTTCAGGTTCCGTAGACTCTACGTCCTCAGGTATCGGTGACAGCTCTTTGTTCCCTTCATCACGGGATTGGAGAGATGCTATTTTCTTCTCCAGATATTCTATTTCTATCTTATCTTTGCGCTCTTCTTCCATGGATTCGAGATAACCATTGATGGCTGAAAAGGCTCCAAAGGCCAGTGTCGCTCCCAGGCATGAAAAAGGCATAAAAACTCCTTGTTACGATATTGCCATGATATCGTAAGAATGGTTGAATATCAGTATATTCATTATGTTGCATATTATGCATTGAAGCATATACATATATAGGATTTCAGACTATGATATCGTGGTGATATTGGGAATAGTCTTATGGGTGGTATTCTATTGGATGTCGAAATAGCACAGATAATGTGCAGAAAATGTACAGATTTTAACAACTTAATGTCTTAAAACCCCCATGAATAGGGCATTTCATATAAATAAATAAATAACCACCATGGGTCATATGGAGAGTTTGACGGACGAAGCCAATGGCTAAGGGTAGGTATACGTATGGGTCTACAGACTGGCTCCGATAGTCAGAAAGAACCCATATTGGAACCAGGCG
>JAOZOG010000066.1 GCA_029933395.1 Sulfurovaceae bacterium
GACAATTTCTTTTCAGATTTCAGTGACATTTGCGTCCTGCTCTATCTCTTTTGGCCCAAAGATATGAATTTATGCGGATTGTTGGCTGCTATTAATCTGATGTATGGCACAGCAGGCTGTCTGCTTTGATCTTGTGGAGGCGGTTGAGGATATGCTCCATTTCGGCCAGGTCGTCGTCACACTTCTTTTTGAGTGCGTCACGTTTCTCTTCCATCATTGTGATCTGCTTCTCGACATCTTCCGGTGCGACGTGACAGTTTTTTGCCGCATCATCTTCTTTTTCGAGGACCCAGTCCATCGCTTTTTTCATAAACTCTACCATCTGCTATCCTTTAAAGTAATTCATTGGCGATATCGTCGATACGATCATGCTTGCCTTTTTTTGTATGCACATACCCCAATCCAATACCCAAAATCGCCGAAACAGCGATAAACCAGAGAAAATTGAATTCCATCAGTGCATAATAGTCGATTATACCAAAAATTGCAATGAAGAGTACGAAGTAGGTAAATGAGAGTTTCATACATTTTTTTGTTCGAAATTTTCTCTTTTTGTGTGGTTTTTTCATGGTCTGCCTTTCCGCAAGATTGTTCGCGATTGCCTGCCAAAATGTTTCTGCCCAATTCTATAAGTGACAGATTAACCGAAAGTAACTGTCGGAATACTTTGGCTCAAATCCCGAATAGGATATTCCTTGGCAGACAGAAGAACATAGAGATATCCCAAACAGTAAAACCATGAAGCCAAAGAGGAGTATCATATACCACTACTTTATTTTATAGAGGGGAGTATCTGATGCAGGTATTTCATAGGTCGACAGGATATCTCTTTCAATGCTGAGCTATATTCTCTATTCACTGACGGCAATGCTCTTGGCGACACTTTTTTCTATGGGTGGCAGCGGGGCGGGTATCGCTTTGATTCCCATACTCAATTTTATGGGTCTGGATTTTACCATTGCCAAAGCAGCGGGACTTTTTGCCGGTGCGACAACGACGATGACAGCCAGCGCTATGAATCTCAAGCGCAAAGCTGTTGATTTCAAGCTGCTCTTTCCCCTGGCATCGATGATGCTGATCTTTGCCCCCCTTGGTGCCTACTGCAGCCAGTATATAGACAAAGAGATACTGAAGTCTCTCTTTATGATACTGCTGTTTTACAGTGCCACGATGATGCTTTTTGGAAAGAAAAAGTCCCTTGTTCGTTATACTGCAAGCTGGGTACTTTTTGCCGTAGGAGCCATAGTGGGGTTTTTGGCGGGCATACTGGGTGTCGGGGGTGGAAATATTCTCATACCCTTTCTGACATTTTTGGGGTTCGAATCCAAAAAGGTTGCAATCACTGTCAGTTTCGTGGTCCCTTTCTCTGCACTTGGATCATTTGCCACTTATGCCAGTTACCTGCAGCTGGACTGGATATTGATTGCAAGTGTTGCGGTCGGCGCTATGATCGGCGGCTATATCGGAAACTATCTCATGTACTTCAAGCTCAAGCAGGAAGATATCAAAAAAGTGATGGCGTTACTGTTGTATATTCTGGCCTTCAAACTGTTGTTTCATTTTCTTCCCTGGGGAGTAGATTTTATTCGGTAAAGTCACCCTGGAGGGAATACACCCCTCGAAAAGGCACTCTCCACCCGGAGCGTCACGCTTGTCTACCGGGAGCACTTTTTTACCAAACTGTGCGGCAGCCATTGCGGCGGGTGTGCCTCCGGGCCCTGCGCCGATGACGGCGAGATCGTATTTTTCTATCATTTATCCTTCGATGATGTGCATCGCCTCTTCGACGGATGCATTGTTGGCCGTGATGGCATAGATGGCATTGGCCATGGCGATCCCCTCTTTGAGGCTTCTCTGGTGGATGTTGCGGCCGGTTCCGTTGCCGCGACTGCCTCCTTCGTGGATCTGTGTATGGAGCTCGCGAAGGAATGCTTCACGATCTCTTTTGTCTCCGCCTTCACAGAGAACGCCTGTCCTTCCGGCGGCGGTCGTGACCTCTTTGAGTGCTTCGGAATCGAAATGTCCATTGCTGTAGGGGACTTTGAGTTTGGCGAAGTCTGCCCCCAGTGCCGCGCCCACTCCGGCTGCACCGGCAATCAGATGGCCGCTGTGCTCGTCATCGATGAAATTGCCTTTGGGGTAGATCCAGAGTACGGCGATCATTCCGTTGAGGTGAGCCTCGTGGACGATGCGGGCTGCTTCACGCAGCATCGCGTGCTCATGCTCGCTGCCCAGATAGACCGTGTAGCCGACACCACGGATATTCAATCCGCTGCTCTTATGAAAGCGGACGATATCCTCCACCTCCAGCCACTGCTGCGAATAGGGGTCTTTTTGGCTATAGGGGATGAGGTTGGTTTTGGCGTTGAGTTTGATGAGATAGGGGATATCGGGATAGTCGCGTCCATAGCGGCTGATCAATCCAAACTGTGTCGCAAAGACACCGATATCAGCCTGTGAAGCGATGCGGAAGAGATGTTCGGGATCGTTATCTTCGGGCGGTATCCCCTCGCCGCAGAAATCATTGTTGAGGTGTTCGACCTTCTGGTCGCCGGCGAAGAGCATCAGCCTTCCGCTTCCGCCTGTCGACTGCCTGAAGTTCTCCAGAAACGTTGCAATTTTATCGGCAGGAACATCCGCCGGAAGATAGTATTTCATTCTGATTCCTTTGTGTAGTGTGGGCATCTCTGCCCCTCTTGATTCTCTACCCCAGTATAGTCTTTGTGGGTAAACACAGGATAAACACAATTCCCGAAAGAGAGATGTGCAATCATCCTGTTTCCGTTGTCATCAAAACCAGCTGTTCAAACCGGCAGAGTAGAGGGCAAAATAGAGCAGAAGGCCGACGAGATAGACTACGGCGCCCCAGAGCATCATCTGTCCCAGAAAAAGCCTGCTCTTCTCCCGCCCCTCGTATGAAGCGTAGATACGGTAGGTGATGAGGTTGGCCAGTGCCGCAACGACCGTACCGAATCCGCCGACATTGGTTCCCCAGAGCAGGGCTTCCCATTGCGAAGTGAACTGGTGCATCAGCAGTGTGGTGGGGACATTGCTGATGCACTGGCTCATCAATGAAGAGAGAAGGAAGATATGTACGGGATGCTCAAGCAGGTGGGAGAGCAGGATTTTCATATGGTTTGCCAGAAGCAGGAAGAGCACGAAAGTCAACAGAAGCGGATAGTCGATTTTGAGCATTTTTCTGTTTCCTGCTATCGCATAAAGCAGCACGCCAAAGGCGGCATACCAGGGGAGTATTCTCAAAACAGCGAGTATAACCAGCAGGAGCAAGATAAGCGACAGGATACCCTGCAGAGGAGAGAGTCTCGTTTCGTTGCGTGTTTGCGCCTCCTCTATGAAAGTGATACGCACAAAAAAGGAGACGAGCAAAAAGAGTGCAGTGAGTCCGAAAGAGAAGGGTGCGATAGCCTGGATGAACTGATGGATCTCAAGGTGGTAAAACGAGAAGATAAAAAGATTCTGAGGTGTTCCAAAAGGCGTCAAGGCTGCACCGGTGTGGGCACTGAACGCAGCAAGCAAAACAAGAACATTGCGCTCGCGGATCCGCATCGAAAGGATCATCGGCAGCAGTGTGACCAGTGTGACATCGATACTCAGGAAGATCGAGAGCACAAAGGAGAGCAGTACCAGACTGGGCGCCAGAAAGCGGCCTCTCTCGAGCAATCGTGAAACAGTGGAGAGAAAACCGCTTCGCTCGACACCTTTGACTGCGACAAAGAGGGTGAGGAGCAGAAAAATAGGGATAAGCTGTTCAGATTTGACGGAAGGCAGCCGGTGCAGATAGAGAGAAGAGGCAACGACACCGATGGCCGAAACAGTGAGGAGCCACTCTTCGGCACAAAAAGAGAGAAAGTTTTTGACAGTATTCACGTGTTTCCTGTCACGCCGCCAGTCCGGAGCTGAAAAGATCCAGCGGTCCCCAGAATGCCCATGCGATAGTCACAATACCCAGCAGTGCCACCCAGAATGCCGAGCGCGAACCACCTTTCCATCCGCCAAACCATAGGGCATAGGCGGCTTTGAGGAGGTTGTTGCTTCCGGCTGCGATCATAATGGCAGAGACCAGCTCCGCGTGGCTGACCGCATATTTGCCCGTGAGCAGCGACAGGATAAAAGGGTCGATATCGGTAAAGCCGACAGCGAAGGAGAGAATCTCCAGTCCGCTTTTGCCGTAGTGGGTTGTGACAAAATGGGTAATCATCATCATGACGACAAAGAGTATTGCAAAGAGAAAAGCGGTGCCGAGCTCCAGTGGGTTTTTATCGACGAAGTCTGGTTTGCTGCTCTTTTTTCGGCCCCGCTTCATATAGATGAGTGCAAAAAGCATTCCGCCGGCTGCGAGCAGCACAAAGGGGAGTGCGAGTGAGCGGGCGACAGAGAGGTTGAAGACCAGGGCCACGACAACCAGCCGCAGATACATCATCGAAGTGGCGGCGATAATGGCGGCGTCGATGACGGGATTGTCTCCGATCTCTTTGGCCTTGCGTGCCAGTACGACGGTTGTAGCAGTCGAAGAGTAGGTGCCTCCGAAGATGCCTGTCAGGAAATACCCCTTGGAGGGGAAGAAGTACTTCTGTACCAGATAGCCGCCATAGCTGATAGCCGAGATGACGACGACAGCCAACCATATCTTGAAAGGGGAGATCGGAAGATAGGGAATCACTTTGGTGTCAGGGAGCAGCGGCAGGATTACGGCGGAGAGGAGCACCATCTTGCCAAGTGTCTCGAACTCATGCATATTGATGTCACTGCTGAAGCGCTGCAGTGACTGCTTGGCATTGAGGACGAAAATGATCATGACGAAGAGCAGTGCCGGCATCCAGAGTGGATAGAGCTGTGTCATCGGCCCAAACGTGTAGACCAGCAACATGATCGTAAAGGGCAGGATGCTCTGTTTGCCCTCTTGCAGCTTCTGGTAGTAGAGCAGCGCAAAAAGCAGCGAAAAGGCGGCCAGTACAGCGACATAGGCTGTCAGATGAACCGGGTCGATACGATAGAAGAGAAAGCCGAGTATACCGATGAAGGTATAGGTACGCGCTGTCCCGAAGAAGAATTTTCCCGTATCGGGGTGAAACTTCTGCCGGTAGGTTTTGAGCTCCATGCCGACCAGGAAGCTGAAGACCGTCGTGATGATCAGGTGGACGAGATCCGGCGAGAAAGTCATGGTGCGATCAAGCCGTTTTTGTAGCAGACCGGGTCGAAGCGGCAGATGATATCCCTGTCGAATATCAGCAGTTTCTCCTCTTTGCCGGGATAGTCGTTTTGACTCAGAAAATGTTTGATGATCTGGATACGTGCCGTTTTTTTATCGTCTGAGTGTACGACGTGCCAGGGGGCGAAAACAAAGGAGGTTTTGATAAACATTTCATCACGTGCTTTGGAGTAGGGTTTCCATAATTTTTGTGCTTTGGCATCGATAGGGCTGAGTTTCCACTGCTTGAGTGGATCGGTTTTTCGGGATTCAAGCCGCTTTTTCTGCTCTTTTTTGGAGATATCGAGATAGTACTTGCTGAAAACGATCCCGCTGTGTGTCAGCATCTGTTCAAAGCTGCCGACCTCATCCATAAAGCACTGATATTCTGCTTCGGTACAGAAACCCATCACCTTCTCGACACCGGCCCGGTTGTACCAGCTGCGGTTGAAGAAGACGATCTCTCCACCGCTGGGAAGATGGGGAACATAGCGCTGGAAATACCAGGAGCTCTGTTCCCTGTCGCTGGGTTTCCCCAGTGCGACAGATCGTGCTTCTCTGGGGCTGAGGTGTTCGAGAAAACGTTTGATTGTCCCATCCTTGCCAGCTGCATCACGACCCTCCAGAATGGTGCAGACCGGGATATTGTTCTTGATCACATGTTTTTGGAACTTGACCAGCTCCACCTGCAGCCGATAGAGCTCCTTTTTATAGTCGGATTTTTTCATTACATCATTCCCCTCATCATCAGGTCGAAATAGGCGCGTCGCATCAGATGCAAGTCCATTGCCCACCAAATCCATCTCGGTTTGCTTGGATCGAGGGGGAAGGTAGGCAGCAGGCCTTTGGGAGTATATTCGGCGAGCATCACTTTGCCGTAGCGTGTCTTGATCGGTGAGACAGAGTAGCCGTTGTAGTATATCGGCAGTTTTTTCTCCTCCAGAATGGCGGCAATATTGTCCTGCAGGACGATCGCCTGTTCCCGTATGGCGCCTCCGCTCTTGCCGGAGGGAAGGCCTGTGACATCTCCTATGCCGAAGACATTGGGATATCGGGGATTTTGCAATGTTTCTCCATCGACCTCCAGCCATCCTTTGTGCTTGCCTTCCTGCACGGTAAGGCCGGAGTCCAATAGGGCTTTAGGTGGCTGCATTGCCGGAGTGATATGCAGGTAGTCGTAGGGGATCTCCACAATATCATCGCCATGGGAGTAGAGTGCTACTTTTTTCTCCCGATCGATATGCTTGAGAATATGGTCGTAGTGTACGGTTACGTTTCCTGCCGCTTTCAACTCCTTTTTGAGTGCCCTGTCTATCTCTGGGGAGGGGAAGAGCGTTTTGTCGGCTTTGGTCAGTATCAGGGATGCTTTCTGGTGCAGGTCCTGGCCCTTTTTGCGCAAGCCGTTTCCTTTGAGTCTGTCATTGGCCAAGAAGAGCATATCCAGCGAGGCACCCTCTCCTTTGATCGGTGTCGAGGGATCGGCGAAGAGTATTTTCAGGTCCGACTTCGCTGCACGTCTGCGAATCGACTTGAGCCATATTCGTGAGATGATGGCCCCCTGGGAGGTGCCCTTGTCCAAATCGTTGAGGTGGACACTGGCGATACCATCCTTTCCGATATCGGAGAGATCGAGTCCTTCGATCGAGCTGTAGTCATATTCGCAGCCCAGCGCGACAATCAGATAGTCGTAGGGGATGTCGCCGTTTTTTTCAGTGTGGACTTTGTTGCTGTCAGGAATGAATGCCGTCACCTTGTCCTGCAGCCAGTTGACTTTGTCCGGAAGCAGATCTTTGGTTCGGCGCTTGTTGTCATACTCACTGTAGAGACCGGCTGCGACATAAACCTGCCCGCTCTGGTAGAGATGTATCTCGTTGGGGGCGATCAGGGTGATTTTGGCATTGGGTGTGGATCTGCGCAGGCGTGCCGCTACAGTGATGCCACCTGTTCCGCCCCCGACAATGACGATACGGGCCTCTTTTTTGCTGGAGGGCGCAGAGAGCCTTGCCTCCGCCGAGGCGGGACTGGTCCCTGTCAGCAGTGATGCGCCGCCGATCCCCATCAATTTCAGAGCATCTCTTCGCTTCAGTCTCTCCATATCGGCCTCCTTTTTATATGATATCTTCATGATATTTCCTTCGATAGTAGCGGAGTACGAGCATCTTGACGGCATCGTTGAAGACGAACCATACCATGGCGTAACCCCACATCCAGATCGCCCACTCCCAGCCTATCGGCTCCATCAGCCCGAAACCATAGACGGCGATGATCGTACCGGCAACCCGGCTGGAGAATGTCGCGCTGAAAAGCGTCCAGGATGGCCATGGGCGCTTCCAGAACCAGTCGTCGATACGGGTATTGTAGATCGTGCCATGTCCTGCTATGACCAGCTTGGCAAAAAAGGCCGATTGTACGAAGTCCAGCGGCAGGTGCATCAGGGATATCAGTATCCAGAAAAGGGCAAAGGAGGAGAGGACTCCGGCCAATCCCAGCCAGCCGGCAAGGATAAAGACCTCTTTCATATCCCAGCGTACCGGATTTTCCCGAACTTTTGTATTGTCGTAGGCGATGGTCATGATCGGAATATCGTTGAGCAGTGCCAGGATGATGATCATCAGTGCCGTGATCGGGTAGAAGTCATAGATTACGATCGCCAGCGTCATGAAGATAATGACCCGGATGGTTTCGGCGATACGGAAGATCGCATAACTCTTCATCCGCTCGAAGATCTGGCGGGCCTCCTTGATCGCATCGACGATGACGGTGAGCCCCGGTGCCATCAGGACGATATCGGCTGCCGCCCTGGCTGCATCGGTCGCTCCGCTGACTGCGATACCGCAGTCCGCTTTCTTCAGTGCCGGCGCATCGTTGACGCCGTCTCCTGTCATACCGACGATATGATCCGCTTTTTGCAATTCGTCGACGATAAAGTATTTGTCTTCGGGATACACCTGTGCAAAACCGTCTGCCTGCTCGATCAGTGCAATGATTTCCGATTCATGCTTCTTGACCGCACCTTTGGGGATCGGCATATTGTAGAGTTCTCTCTGTACCTTCTTTGTGATGTCGCTGACGATCGCTTCGATATGCTCTTTGTTGTCACCAGGCCGCATCGCTTCGGCAATTGCACGGGAGAGGACTTTGGAGAGATAGAGATACTCTTCGATCGACTCCCCTTTGAGCATCCGTACATCTTCTATCGTATCGCCGATCTCGAGCAGTCCGGCGATATATTTCGCGACGGCGATATTGTCGCCCGTCACCATTTTGACGCTGATACCCTTGGACTTGGCTTCGCTGATCGCCTCTTTGGAATCGACTCTGGGCGGATCGAAGAGAGGTATCAGGCCGACAAAATGATAGATATCCTCTTCACATCTGCGATAAGCGACTCCCAATGTTCTGAAGCCTTTGTCCGCAAAGTTCTCCACCTCTGCATAGGCAGCTTTTTTGTCGAACTCCTTCTCGTCACTCTGTTCGAGGATGACCTGAGGAGCACCCTTGGTGACGACCAGTTCACAGTCGCTTCCCTCATAGACTCCTTCGGTGCGTTTATGCACCGGATCAAAGGGAAGAAATTTTTTCAGTTTCCAGCCGGAAAGCTTTTCTCGGAGTCTCTTCTCCTCGATATAAGCGAAGATCGGTTTTTCGATCGGATCATGATTCTCCTCTTTGCTTGCCAGCGCTGCATAGACCATCAGATCGTCGGCGCTGTATCCAGGTGTCAGCCAGGGGTCGGCCAGACTCATACTGTTTTGAGTCAGTGTCCCTGTCTTGTCCGAACAGAGGATATCCATCCCTGCCACCTCTTCGATGGCGGCCAGTCGGCTGACGATTGCATCTTTGGCTGCCAATGCACGCGCCCCGATCGCCATTGTCACCGTCAGTACCGCCGGCATCGCGACAGGTATGGCAGAGATTGTCAATACCAGTGCGAAGATCAGCAGTTCTACGGTAGGTTGATGTGTATCGATACCATGGTAAACAATGATGGCGATCATTGCGAGTGTCAGAAGGATGAGAAAGTTACCGACCTTGATCACCATCTTCTGGAAGTGGCTCCGCTCTTCAAGTTGTGCTTTCGCGACCAGGCCGACTGTTTTTCCGAAATAGGTATTTTTACCTGTTGTGGTCACTTTGGCGATCATTTCACCCTGCTTGATGATTGCATTGGCATAGAGTTCGTCTCCTGCCTTTTTGTCAACGGGCAGCGATTCACCTGTCAATGCAGACTGGTCCACCAGCAGGAACTCACCGCCCTCAAGCAGTTTGGCGTCCGCCGGTACGATATCACCGATCTTGATCTTGATGATGTCGCCCGGAACAATCTCTTTGGCATCGATATCCTGCCACTTCCCATCGCGCAATACCAATGCCTGGCGTGCCAGTTTCTTCTTCAGTACGGCGATGGCATTGAGGGCTCTGGACTCCTGATAAAAATCGACGATTGCATTGACCATGAGAAGGATTGTAATGATCGTGAAATCTTCCCAGCGCTGTACCAGAGCGGAGAGGATCGCCGCTACTTCGATCATCCACGGGATCGGCCCCCAGAAGCGACGCAGCAATCTATGCAGCCACGTCTCCTCTTTCTCCTCTATGGCATTGGGGCCGTACTTTTTGAGCCGCTCTTCGGCCTCTTCGCTGCTGAGTCCCTGCAGGTTCTCTTCTTCTACATGTTCTATTGGTTTCTTGTCGGTGGATCGCTTTTTTGTACCATTACCATTATCTGGCATCATACTTCCTTTTTAATGATCATTGCCTATTTGATTTATTATACTCTTCTACCTTAACCGAAAAGTTAATAAACACGTTTCATTTTCAGCATTTCGTCACAATCGTAAACGATGGGTT
>JAOZOG010000067.1:0-7979 GCA_029933395.1 Sulfurovaceae bacterium
CGGCATCAAAGAGCGCGCAGGAGAAGTCGAGGCGCTCCTTGATATTGGTGGAGAGGGCAGCGTTTTGAAGGACAGCGCCCATCTGCCTGGCGATGGAGATGAAAAGATTGGCGAAGATGGCGAGGTCGATGGCGTTCATCATACTGCTATCTCTGTGCATCTTCCTGTGTTGCGGTACGTCGATATAGAGATCTCCGTAGTGGTCGAGTCTGGCTATGGTATCCGGTTCGATGACGATCGTGGAACTTTGGTCGATGAGGAGTGCGGGGCCGGTAATCTTGTCGTCCGCTCGAAGATTGTCAAGGCGGTAGAGTGCGGCCTTTTCCCAGCCGTTCCGGGTATAGAGCTTTGTTGTTTCGACTATTTTTTTCGTACTTTTGTCCGGGGTGATTCGGGGACGTTCGATCTTGTCGGTAACGAAACGGATCTGCAGCTGCAGTTCGTCGACCACAATCGGTAGGTCGAGCGTGAAGCCGAATCGATCACGATAGCTTGCCTCGAAAGCATCGGCAAAAGAGCCGTTTGAGTCCGCCTGTGTCAGTATGGTAAACTCCGTTCCCCCGTAGCGCATCAGAAGTGAACGGGTGAAGCGGGCATCGGGGTAGCGGGATTCGAGCCTGTCGAAATCGGTTTGCAGTTTTTTCAGCAGCGCCTCGTCCAGCGGAGCGTCGATGCTGAGGCGTTCGTTTCGAACGATATCGGCCCGGCCCATTCCCCAGGCAGAGAGGATACCGGCGAAGCGGTGGATGACGACCTCTTCGATCCCCAGGTCGGCAGCGATGGCGCAGGCATGCTGTCCGCCGGCGCCGCCAAAGGAGGCGAGAGTATGTTTGCCCAGGTCGTAGCCTCTGGCGATGGAGACTTCGACGATAGGTTTGGCCATCGTATCGTTGGCAACCTGCAGGAAGCCGTAGGCGATCTCTTCGATGGAGAGTGCATTGACCGCGTCATGGTTGACCTCCTCGGCCAGTTCGCGGAAGGCTTCGCGGCTCGCTTCGACATCGAGAGGTTCGTCCTCGTTGGGCCCGAAGATCTTAGGGAAGTGTTCGGGCAGAAGGCGTCCGAGTACAGCATTGGCATCGGTGATGCTGAGGTAGCCGCCTTTTTTGTAGCAGACTGGTCCAGGGTGGGCGCCGCTGCTCTCAGGTCCGACGACGAACATCCCGTTGCGATAGAAGAGTCGTGACCCGCCACCTGCCGCGACGGTGAGGATATCGAGTTGCGGTGCGCGGATCGTGGTGCCGGCGATCTCACTCTCCTGCCGCAGCCCGAAACTGCCGTCGAAGCGCGATACATCGGTACTCGTCCCGCCCATATCGAAACCGATCAATGCTTTGCCGCGGTAGAGTGAACTCAGCCCGACGACACCTCCTGCCGGGCCTGAGAGAATGGCGTTGCTTCCGCGAAAATCATCTGCCGGTGCGAGGCCGCCGTGAGACTGCATAAAGAGCAACTCTGTACCCTGAAGCCGATCTTGAAAGCCTGCGGAAAACCCTTCGATATAGTGTCGGATATGGGGTGTGAGGTAGGCATCCAGGACGGTCGTGTCGCCGCGAATGACCGCCTTGACAGAGGGGCTGACTTCGTGCGAGAGACTAACCTGGTCGAAGCCCATTTTTTGGGCCAGTTCACCGATCATCTTTTCATGTTCGGTGAACTGGTAGGCGTGGAGCAGGACGACGGCAAGTGAAGTGACCTCTTCGCTTTTTAGATTTTCGAGCTCTTTTTTGATCGCATGGATATCGGGTTTTTTCAAGATACGAAAGCCACCATCTTTCGGCAGGACGCGTTCGTCTATCTCGATGACTTTTTCATAGAGCATTTCAGGTTTACGGATATGCAGGTCGAAGAGGTCGGGGCGGTTTTGGTAGCCGATACGCAGCAGATCGTTGAAGCCCTGTGTGATCAGCAGGGCAGTGCGGGCGCCTTTCTTCTCCAGCAGGGCATTGGTCGCTACCGTCGTCCCCATCCGAATCCATTCGATCTTCTCTGTGGGTACTTTGCTGTCGACTTTGTGGCCATAGATCTGCTCCAGCAGTCGGCGTATTCCCTCCCTGGGAGCATCGTCATAGTTGTCCGGATCGACGGAGAGGAGTTTTTCGACATAGAACCGGCCCTGGTGTTCGGCGTAAATATCGGTAAAGGTGCCGCCTCTGTCGATGGAGAATTTCATTTGCTGTTCCTTCGATCATTCGATAAAATAGTGAATGATTTTATCGTTTTTATATTGAGAAAAGCGTATCGTATGAAAATGAAAGGAAACGTATGGAAAGAGAAGAGAGGATGGAATCGGACTACGAGAGAGCGGCCGGGTTGATCAGGAGAGCGAAGTCCGCCGTAGCTTTTACCGGAGCTGGGATTTCGGTGGAGAGCGGTATTCCGACCTTCAGGGGTGAGAATGGTCTCTGGAGCCGTTATGATCCTCAGGTACTCGATATCGGTTTTTTTACTGCCCATCCCGAAGAGAGTTGGCGTACGATCAAAGAGATCTTTTATGATTATATGGGAGCGAATGCACGTCCAAATCGTGCCCACTATTTCATTGCCGAGCTTGAAAAGAAGGGTATCGTGAAAGGGGTTGTCACGCAAAATATCGACAACCTGCATCAGGAGGCCGGCAGCCGGAATGTCATCGAGTTTCATGGTGCGGCGCAGCGTCTCGTCTGTATGGGGTGTGGTCAGGCATATGACTTTCTGGATATTGATCTGGCAAAGCTGCCGCCGCTCTGCCCCTCCTGCGGAGGAGTACTCAAGCCTGATTTTGTCTTCTTTGGCGAGCCGATCCCATCAGAAGCCTACGAACACTCAATTGCCCTGATGGAGGAGGCCGACCTCTGCCTCCTCGTTGGGACGACGGGCGAGATCATGCCGGCTTCACAGATACCCTATCTGGCGACGAAGGCCACTGTCATCGAAATCAATATAGAGCCCTCGAACTATACGAATCACCTCACCGATATTTTCCTGCAGGAGAGGGCGACGGTGGCAGCCGAAAGGTTGGAGCTTGCACTCCACAGAAACAATTGATTTACCCGCCCCAAACCAATCTTTCGTTACAATCGAATCAAAAAAGAGGCCAAAAAGTGGACTTTGAAATATACCCGTTTGAAAAATTGAATCTCCTGCTGGAAGATATTCATCCCAGTGAGCACTATGCTCCTCTGAGCCTGACGATTGGTGAACCGCAATTCGAAACGCCGCAGTTTATTCTGGATGCGTTGGAAAAGCACGCAAAGTTGCTCAATAAATACCCCAAAACCTCCGGCGAACCGGTATTGAGAGAGGGGATTCTCACCTATCTGAAAAAGCGCTTCGGCCTGAAGCTGCATAACGACCAGATCATCCCGACTTTCGGAACACGGGAGCTGCTCTTCAACTTCCCCCAGTTTTTCTTGCAGGATATCGACGATCCGGTGATGGCGTTCCCGAATCCCTTCTATCAGATCTACGAAGGAGCCGCCAAAGTGAGCCGGGCCGAAGTGATCCATCTCGATCTGGATGAGGCAAATGCTTTTCTGCCCGTGATTGATGAAGAGGAATTGAAGCGCTGCGATCTGGTCATCCTCAACTCCCCTAATAATCCGACCGCTTCCGTAATGGGAATGGAGGAGATGAAACGGTGGGTCAACCTGGCGCTGAAATATGATTTTGTCCTGCTCAACGATGAGTGCTACAGTGACCTCTATCTGCAGGAGCCGATCCCCTCACTGCTCAATGCCAGTATCGAAGCGGGAAATCCGGAGTTCAAAAACATTCTGACGATCAACTCCATCTCCAAACGCTCCAGTGCACCGGGGCTGCGCAGTGGCTTCATCGCGGGGGATTGGCAGATACTTCGCCGCTATATGACCTATCGCACCTATGTCGGCTGCGCCTCCCCGCTCCCGCTTCAGCACGCAGCGGCAGCAGCCTGGGGAGACCAGGAGCATGTCGAGACCTTCCGTCTGAAATACCAGCGCAATTTTGAGCTCGCGAGAGAGATTCTGGGTATCGAATCTCCTGAGGCGACTTTTTATATCTGGTTGAAAGTGGAGGATGAGATCGATTTTACTGTTCAGCTCTATCGTGACTACAACCTCAAAGTGCTTCCGGGATCGTTCCTGGGCAGAGAGGGGCAGGGGATCGGCTATGTGCGGCTGGCACTGGTCTACGAAGAGGAGTTGACACGCGAAGCACTTTTGAGGGTTCGCGAAGCGATGGATCGTCAATAGGTAATGCCATTGAGAACAGGTGCTTGGAACAGACAGCATGTATGACGAAGCATTGAGGGGTGAGAAAGCGTCTATCGTGACATCGGATGGGTCGAAGACACTCTACTCTGCCGGTTTTGGCGAAGCGTATCACTCCGAGAGAGATGGTGCGCTGCACGAATCACTGGAGAAACATGTCCGATCTGCCTTTCGTTTTGCAGGGGATCGGGAGCAGTTGACGATCCTGGATATCTGTTTTGGGCTGGGGTACAATACGCTGGCAACACTCTACCATGTACGCCAAAATCATCTTCCTGTCAAAATACATATCCTCTCCCCGGAGCTCGATCGGGATCTGGTCGAGAGTCTCGACTCCTTTGCCTATCCGGAAGCGTTTGTCGAATTCAAGCCGATTATCAGAGAGCTGAGCCGAAATTTTCATTACGAAGATGCACAGTTCAGGATCGATATCCTCATCGGAGATGCACGCGAAACGTTGCCACAGATTACTGAAACGTTCGATATCGTCTATCAGGACGCCTTCAGCCCGAAGTGCAATCCGCTGCTTTGGACACGAGAGTATTTTTCCCAAATTCGGAAACTGATGCGAGAGGATGGTGTCTTGACGACATATTCAGTCGCTGCGGCAGTCCGTATGGGGCTTTACGAAAATGGTTTCAATCTCTACAAAGTATCCGGAGAGGGGCTGCGTGACTGGATGCTTGCATCACCCGCTCCGCTCGAAGAGATGGAGCCGATCGATATGGTGCTCAAACAGCAGCGCAACCCGGATGCGAAGAGCCTACGGGATGCTTCGTTCCTTTCAGGATTTATGGCGTGAAAAAAAGCATCTGGAGAATCAAAGGCTTTCTGCCCTATGTGATCGTCGTCTTTCTCAATGCCTTCACGGATCTGGGCCACAAGATCATCATCCAGAATACCGTTTTCAAAATTTATGATGGTGAAACACAGATCATCCTGACGGCGATCGTCAATGCCCTGATCCTACTCCCGTTTATCCTGCTTTTTTCGCCTTCCGGATTCATCTCGGATCGCTATCCCAAGAGTCTCGTGATGCGTATCGCAGCGGGTATTGCCGTCGTCATCACACTGGTCATTACGGCGAGCTACTATCTGGGAATGTTCGAACTGGCTTTCGCGATGACCTTTCTGCTGGCGGTGCAGTCAGCGATCTACTCTCCTGCCAAATATGGCTATATCAAAGAGCTGGTGGGCAGCAACTTCATCACGATGGGTAACGGTGTCGTACAGGCCGTGACGACGGTTTCGATCTTGGGCGGTATCTTGGCCTATTCGATCTTTTTCGAACACTATCTGGAGGGGGTCGAGTATCACAGCAGCGAAGAGATCCTGCGGCATATTGCACCGATCGGATGGGCGCTGGTGGCCGGATCGGTCATTGAATTCCTGCTGGCATACCGTCTGCCAAATACCCATATCGAATGCGAAAAGCGTTTCGATTTTCCCCGCTATTTCCGTATGGAGTATCTGAAAGAAAATCTTGGTCTCTTGCGGAAGAAAGAGGTGATCTTCGTTTCGATTCTGGGCCTGTCGCTCTTCTGGGGGATCTCCCAGGTGGTGCTTTCGACCTTTCCCGAGTACGCCAAAAATACGATCGGTATCACCAATACGATCATCGTGCAGGGGATGATGGCTATCGCGGGGATCGGAATCGTTGCCGGATCGATCATCGCCGGGAAGGTTTCGCGTAACCATATCGAGATCGGCACGATCCCTCTGGGTGCGATCGGTATTACGCTTTCACTGTTTCTTCTTCCGATGATCACCTCTCCTCTGCTTCATGCACTCAATTTTCTGCTTTTTGGTGTCGCATCGGGACTCTTCATCGTGCCGCTCAATGCACTCATTCAGTATCACAGTGAACCGCACGAACTGGGAATGACGCTGGCTGGAAACAATTTCATGCAAAATATCGTCATGGTGACTTTCCTGGGAATGACGGTCCTTTTTGCCCTATTGGGACTGGGAAGTACCGGACTCTTCTATCTGATGCTTCTCTTCGCTGCGGTCGGTACACTCTATCTGTTGCGAAAAATCCCCCAGTCTCTGGCACAGTTCGTGATTCTTTCGCTTGTTTCGGTACGCTTCAAACTCAAGATTTTAAATTTTGAACGCCTGCCGCAAACGGGAGGCGTGCTGATGCTGGGCAACCATATCTCCTGGGTCGACTGGGCACTGGTGCAGATGGCGGTACCCAGAAGGGTGCGCTTCGTGATGGATCGTTCGATCTATGAGCGCTGGTACCTCAAATGGTTTCTGGATCTTTTCGGTGCGATACCGATCTCGGACAGGAGAATGAAGCAGGCGATCCTCGACGTGGAAAGGCTGCTCAAAGCAGGTGAGCTCGTCTGTCTCTTTCCTGAGGGGACGATCAGCCGAAATGGCCACCTGGGGAGTTTTAAGCGGGGCTTCGAAAGAATGATTGGCGAATCCGATGCCGTGATCCTGCCTTTCTATCTCAGGGGACTCTGGGGAGATCCGCTTTCGCGCTCTTCGGCCAGATTTAAAGAGCTTCGCCGTCGCCGTCGCAACGATGTGATCATCGCCTTTGGGGAGCCGATGCCGACGCACAGCAAGGCGGAAGCGGTCAAGCAGCGGATTTTTGAACTCTCCTACAGTTCCTGGGAGCGCTATACCCAAACGCTTCCGACACTTCCGGAAGCCTGGATCACCACGGCCAAAAAATCACCCGCCAAAGGGATCGCCAACAACTACTGCATTGCCGATTGGGGAGGAGAAAAACAGAGTCACCTTAGAATATTGGCAGAGACGATCCTCTATGCACGTCGTATGCGTAAGAATACTGCAGGGCGTGCGGGTATATTGCTGCCTGCCGGTACACTTGGCGCAACGGCAACGATGGCGATTCTGATGGCGGGCAAAGCGCTGGTCCCTCTCGATTATGATGGAGAGGGAGAAAAGCTGCATTTTTCAATCAGAAAGAGCGGTATCGGCGCACTTTATACCACAGCCCATTTTATGGAAAGTCTCAAGGTAAAAGGTTTGGATATCGACAGGCTTTTTGCCGGTATCGAAATTGTCGATCTCGATGCGTTGAGGGCTTCAGTCGGTAAAATGGAAGAGATTGGCACGATGATAGAGGTGAGGGTACTGCCTGCAGCACTCATAAAGCGACTTTGTCTCACAAAACGGGAGATCGATGATGCGGCAGTGATCCTCTTCAGCAGAGGCACGGAAGGTGAGCCCAAAGGAGCGATCCTGACCCACCGTAATCTTATGGCAAACATGACGCAGCTCTTTGACCTGCTGAACGTGCGCGAAGAGGATGTGCTGCTCTCCACACTTCCTCTCTCGCACCCTTTGGGCTTGATAGCGGGTACACTCTTTCCGTTAATAGAGGGTATCCCGGCAGCCTGCTATTCCGATCCGCACAATGCCAGAGGCATAGGGCGAACGGCAGCACGCTATGAAGCGAGTATCTTTTTTGCGACACCCGATCTGTTGCAGCGCTGCAGCGAAAACCCAAAACTCCATCCGCTGATGTTTGACTCGATGCGTTTTATTGCAGCTGCAGGCGAGAAATTGGATCTGGCGGAGAGGAGAGCCTTTGAAGAGAAGTTTGGCCGCCGGATCTTTGAAGGCTACAGTTTGACGGAAGCCGCCTCGTTTGCCAGTCTCAATATACCCGATATTCTGGAGACAAACACTTTTTCGATCCAGAGAGGCAGCAAAGAGGGAACGGTCGGATTGCCGCTGCCCGGTACCGCAATCCGTATCGTCGATCCT
>JAOZOG010000067.1:8079-10060 GCA_029933395.1 Sulfurovaceae bacterium
AAAGGAGAAGTATGTTGAAAGATGAGCTGAAAAAGGAAGGAATCGAGCTGGATGAGCAGCGAATCGAAAAGTTGGAACGATTCGCGGTCTTGCTGCAGGAGTGGAACCAGGTGCACAACCTCACAGGTGCAAAGTCCATCGAGGCGATCAATCGCAACATTGTTGATTCTCTCTATCCGCTGACATTTGTTACAAAGCCTGGGAGTATGCTGGATGTAGGGACGGGTGCGGGCTTTCCCGGCCTGATGCTTGCGATTGCGCTGCCTGATACAGAGGTGCTGTTAGCAGAGCCACTCAAAAAACGTACCGCTTTTCTGAAATATGCCGCTATGGACCTAGAGCTGGAAAATGTGCGGGTCGAGGGGAAAAGGGTAGAGCATATCGAAGGCCCATCGTTTGAGCTGATCACCTCGCGGGCCGTCACCAATACCGGCTTGCTGTTGGAGTTGACCAAAAAACTGAGCGATGCGAAAACCGCCTACCTCTTCTATAAAGGGGAGCGGGTCTTTGATGAGATTGGGGAGGTGGAGACCCCGTTGAACTATGAGGTGATACAGAATAATCGCAGAAATTATCTCTACATCAGAAATTGATACCGTCAGCTGCTTTATGATATAGTAAAGAAAAAAGTAAGAGTATAGTATGTTATTGAAATTGATTCTTTTCGGTGTGATTTTTTATGCTGTTTATAAATTGATGGGAGGGAAGCTTCCTGAGATCGGCGGCAAAAAAAAGGATACGATCCCCAAGGGAGAAGATAAAAAAAAGATCGAAGAGGATACGCTGGTCGAGTGTGAAAAATGCGGCACCTATGTCACCTACAAAGAGAGTATTATCATCAAAGGAAAAGTCTACTGTTCCAAAGAGTGTGCAGGACTGTAGCTTATGAAAATTATCGGACATCCCTGGATAGAGAGTGAGCGTTTTGTCGTCGTGCGGACCATCGAAGCGATCAAAAAGAGTCCACCGGCCTCCATATTGCTCTTTGACGATATCGACTCCTCGATCGACCTGCTGCACTATTGCGGGGAGCAGGGGTTGCCATTCGCTGTCGAAACCGAAACATTGAAATCGATACTTTTTGCCCATGCGCTGGGTGCACGCTATATACTTAGCGGGGAGAAAAATGCGGAAGCGTTTCAGGCAGTGGCGCAGCACTATCTTTTCGATATGGAGATTCTGGTGGTGATCCATCACGAAGAAGAGATCGAAAAGTATGCCCTGATGGGAATCGATGGAGTCATCTTTGCCTCATCGATTCAGAGAGAAGAGGAGTAGGGCGATGCCTAATGATTTTGCACGTTTCAGGATTACCTATACCCTGATCGCCATCAATCTCTTCTTCTATCTTCTTTCGGTGCTCTCTTCGGGAGATGTTGTGGATATGTCCAACAGAGTCCTGGTGGAACTGGGCGCACTCTATGGGCCGCTGGTCGTGCTGAAGGGTGAGTGGTGGCGTCTACTTACGGCGATGTTTCTCCATGGGGGGATGACGCATCTGCTGATGAATATGTTCTCTCTCTATATCGTCGGCCGACCGATGGAGCTCTATTTCAAACCCAGAAGCTACCTGAGCATCTATATGCTGACCGGAATCATCGGTGGGATGATCTCACTCATCGTGCATCCACAAACTGTCGGAATCGGTGCATCCGGTGCTATCTTTGGAATATTTGGTGCTCTGGGCGGTTATTTCCTGGAGTATCGGAGAGAATTGGGCGATCAGGCAAAAGTCATTATGAAAGATTTCGGATTGATACTCGGGATCAATCTCCTGCTGGGATTCTCTATCCCCAATATCGATGTGAGTGCGCATATTGGCGGTTTTGTCAGTGGATTCATCGGTGGATTCATTGTTGCGCGGCATAGTGAGAGGCTCTGGATCTTTGCCTCAGCATCCGTTTTTGTGATTGTCGGGCTCTATTTTTATCTGGAGGAGCTGTTTGTGCAGTTGGTAAAGGCGCAATTTTGATTGATTTTT